>NZ_JAPDCI010000016.1:0-125503 GCF_027705905.1 Aeromonas sp. Y293-4
CACTAAAAACTGGGAATAACGCCTTAAATGGCGAAGAAACGGTCTAAATAGGCTGATTCAAGGCATTTACGGGAGAAAAGATCGGCTCAAACTGAAAAAATGAAATGACTGAGTCAGCCGAGAAGAATTTCCCCGCTTATTCGCACCTTCCTTAGTAGTTAAAGGAATTTGATCTGAAATACAGTTATTGGTGTTTGAAGGGTCCATGTAGACCTTACTCTTAATATTTACTGCGATAAAGTTTAGAACTTGCCAAAAGTTGTTAGCTAAATCGCCTCGTCGAAAATTGGAAAGTGCATCGATAACCAGCAACTCTAGATAAAATGAAGGGAAGTCTAAATTATTATTATTTCGCCATATTTTTGTTAGTTTAATTTCTTCTAATCTCCCAGAATTTGAAACTTTTGAGATATGCGTTTCGATATTAGTTTTAGTCCATGTGTTTTTCTTGCTTACGTATAGGCTGTGGTCATTGCCATACTGGCTTTGGCGTTTTGCGGGAACTAGATCGATCTGTTCTGAGTTGTAATTAACCCCTATCGAAACATTTTGTTTGCGAACACTAAAACCCTTCCCTTGTAAATAATCAAATAGCAAATTGTATATTTCACCAAGAGTTTCATTTGTTGTAGATGATAAAGAAATAAATAAATCCACATCTGTGCCATTAGACACAGCGGTGCCTTTACGAATTGAACCAGAAACTTTTAAATCAACAAGAAAATCTTTTGCCCACTCACGAATGTAAGGCTCAAAAAAATATTTATACTGCTCGGCTAAATTTGGATTAACTTGATATGTAGAAAGAACATTTCTCAGATATTGATCACTACTCATGAGGCACCCTTTATTTATGTAGTTTCTATAGATATGGTGACTAACCTTATATAAAACAAGGTAATAATATGGTGGCAATACCGCCATAACCTGTAACTGAAGCCAAACTTAGGCTACGTAGCAGCGAGAAGTTGATGACCTTGTTATATATTAACGAACGCCTCTTTCTCGAAGTAGCGTATGAATTTCGTTTAGCGTAGCAATTTGCCTTTGCTCAAAAGGTGTATGTTTATCTGCCTGTTGTAATGTGGCCATGCCAGTTATTACGCCAGCTGCACCTATGAGAAAAGTGACAGCATTCATTGTTCCTTGGATGTAAAACCAACAAGCCGCAACAACTAATAACAATGCGGATAACGCAAGAAACTTCCACATCACTCCATTTTTCCGAACGAGTTCATTTCTCAAAAGCTTCCTTCTATGCGATTCCTCATGCAAAAGCTCTTCATTATTGCAATGGATCAGCAATTTATATTCATTATTTTCAGAATGATCATTAATAATGACATCGCCGTGGATATCACCAGAATTGAAGTCTCTCAATGTCACCTCCATCATAAAGATGTTATCAATGTATTATTGACATCGTCTATATCACTCTACAGTCAATAAATAATTTTAAAAATCACCTCATTCCAAACCGGCTTCTGATTTAAATGTGTATTATCAACGCCGGACACTGGCTCCATTTGTATCACTGTATAAAACCACAGTCAACAGGCAAAATAAAAAATGGCCACCACATCAAAACGTTGCAATTACCTTCGAATTCGACGCAAACCACAGTAGTTGGTCAGGAGGTTCTCTGAAGGAATAAAAAAAGGCCTTATCACAAGGCCTTTTCAGAAATATCCAGATTCAGGCTGGTAGCCCGTTTTTTTCCGCAATCAACCCGGCTCTGGTGACAAGGGCAATACCTGCCCATCGAGCGTATGATCACTGTTGGATGGATAGTCCGGCACCGGCTCGCAGTAGGGAATGCGGCTTAGCACCGGCGCCTTGACCAGGGCGGCCAGCTGATCGGAGCGGCGCAGGCTGGCATCCGCCAGTTCGGCCACCAGCGCCAGACCGCAGCCTAGCCCCAGCCCGCCAACAATGCCCGCCATCAGAAACAGCCAGAGCGGGTAGTTGCTCGGCTTGCTGGGGGCAAAGGGTTTGTCGATCACCTTGATCCGCTCCCCCTGCTCGAAGTTGCCCAGATCGCCGGTCACCTTGGCCTTCTCATAGCGCAGCAGCAAATCCTGATAGAGAGTGCGTTTGACCGCCAGATCCCGCTCCAGCTCGGCGAGCTGGCGCTCGGTATCTCCCTGGGAGTCGACCACCTTGTCCAGCCCATCCAGTTGACTCTTCAGGCCGGCGGTGTTTTGCTCCGCCTCCGTCAGCTGCGTCTGGGCCAGCTGCCACTCGGGCCCACGGGCCATATCCGGCTGGGATTTGAGCTGCTCGAACTCCTGCTGCAACTGGTCAATCTGATAGCGCAAACTCTGCACCTTGCTGTGCTCGTCGCTGTAGCGGGCTCGCAGCAACACCAGCTCGGTACGCATCAGTTGCAGCTTCTCATCCAGCTGGCGGGCCAGCTGGCTCTCCTGCCCCAGTGATAGCTGATCGATCCGGGCCTTGGCCTGCTGCAAGGTGATCAGGCTCTCGGCATAGCGCTCCTGCAAACCATAAAGACGGGCGACGTTGGTACTCTGCTGCTGGGGCAAGGCGCTGGCATGCTCCCGTTTAAAATCGGCGAGCAGCTGCTCGGCCGCTTGCAGTTCGCTGCGGCGGCTGTCGAGCTGGCTTTGCAGGAAACGTTCGGACGATTCCGCCGACTGGCGCCCCTTGCTGAGCAGGTTGAAGAAAAAGCGCCGCGAAATAGCTTCGAGCAAACCGGCGCTGTTGGCCGCCGAATCCGCCTTGACCTTTATCTCGATCACCTCATCGCCGATCAGCCGCAGCGAGACGGCACTCGAGAGCCAGTCCATGATGGCATCGCGCTGAGCTGGGGGGGTCTCGTCATTGACCAGGCCACGATCCCGCGCAACCCCATCGAGCACATAACGGCTGCGCAGCAGGGCTTCAAGCACCGCAAAGCGATCCTTGAGACTCTCCTGAGTGATGAGGTCTTTGAGGGTCGGGGTCTGGTTGGCATCTTGCGGCACCATAAAGGTGGTGCGGCTCTCATACTCCTTGGGGGTGAGCAGGCCGACTGTGACACCCACCAGCGGCATCACCAGTACCGGGATCACCAGCAGATAGCGACGGCGCCAGGCGGCAAAGAGAATGATGTAGAGGTTGTAATAGAACTGAACAGGCATGGCATCACTCCCTGAGAAAAGCCCTCCCCCCGCACGATGCAAAGGCAGTGCCACTACAGGAGCTGATCGCCTCTGTGGGCAGATCGCAAGAGTGGTACAAGATTCGCATTCTCTCGCTATCCGGGGTGTCACCCCTTCCCTTGCCGGAGCGCGAACCATGTTGTCATCAACCCCGTCGCACAGACCCCATCCCCGTAAGGGCGCCAGCGCCCAGCCCGTCGTGCAACCTGTCGTACAAATCGTGCAGCACCTGCAGCCGGGCGGGCTGGAGACCATGGTGCTCAACCTCACGCAGGCGAGCCCTGCCGAACAACCGGTGCATATCATCTCCCTCGAAGGGCGCAAAGGGGATGTGCTAAGGGCATGGCCCGCCTTGCATCCCTTCGCAGGCAATATTCACTGTCTGGAAAAGCCCGCGGGCTGGTCGCTGGCGACCCTCTGGCGGCTCACCCGACTGCTGCGCCAACTCAAGCCCGTCGCGGTACATACCCACCATCTGGGGCCCATGCTCTATGGCGGCCTCGCCAGTCGGCTGGCCCGGGTGCCCACCCTGGTACACACCGAGCACGATGCCTGGTATCTCGATGATCCCCATCAGCGCACGCTGGCCCAGTGGGGGCTGCGCGCCTTCAAACCCATTCTGGTGGCCGATGCCACGCCGGTGGCCAACCAGCTGCTGGCCAAGCTGGGCCAGCTGTCGCCAACCGTGATCCCCAACGGCATCGATGAGCTGCGCTTTGCCCCGGGCGCCGCCGCCCTCGCCCGTCAGGAGATGGGATTGCCGCAAGGGGTCAAACTGATTGGCTGCGCCGCCCGCCTTGAGTCGGTCAAGGGACATACCTTGCTGCTGGAGGCGATCCGCACCCTGCCACAGGAGGTGCATCTTGCGTTGGCTGGGATCGGCAGTTTGCAAAATGCGTTGCAACAACAGTGTCAGCAGCTCGGGGTCGCCCATCGGGTCCATTTTCTGGGGCTGGTCGAAAATATGCCGCGCTTCTATCAGGGGCTGGATCTCTTCTGCCTTCCCTCGCTGGCGGAGGGGATGCCGCTTTGCGTGCTGGAAGCACAGGCCTGCGGGGTACCGGTGGTGATGAGCGATGTGGGGGCGGCCAGAGAGATCGTCTGTCAGGCCAGCGGCCATATCCTGTCGGGGCGGGATCCCGACCGCCTTGCCCAGCTTCTGGCACAAGGGTTGCTGCACTGCCATAGCCTGCGTGCCGTCACCCGAGAGTTTGTGTGCCAGCAAAGCAGCTTGAGCCGGATGGCTCAGGCCTATCAGCAGCTTTACAGCCGCTGATCAAGCGACCCGATGACCAGAGGAGCATCCCATGGAATGGATCATGATCGTGTTCTGGCTGTGCGCTGTACTGGTGGTCTACCACCATGTCGGCTATCCCCTGCTACTCAAATTCGGTGGTCGGCAGGCGCGCAAGGTAGCCAATCCGCCCCGCCCCCTGGATCGAGGGTTCAAAACAGAGGCCGCCGATGAGGCGCTGCCGACCATCACACTGCTGATGCCGGTCTACAACGAGGCGGCGACCATCGCGGCCAAGCTGCAAAACCTCGCCAGCCTCGATTACCCCGCCGACAAGCTGTGGGTGCATGTGCATTTCGACGGCTGCAGCGACAACAGTTACCCCATTGCGCTAAGCCAGCTCGGTGATCCCGCCCTGCAACAGTTGCAGATCAGGCTGTTTGATCACCCCCGCAATCGCGGCAAGGTCGCCGTGCTCAACGAGGCCATGACCCGGGTGCACAGCGATCTGGTGGCCCTCACCGATGTCTCGGCCCTGCTGCCCATCGACAGCCTGCTGCTGGCGGTCGCCCATTTTGCCGATCCCAAGGTAGGGGTGGTCGGGGAAGCGTACCGCTTCTGGCAACCGGGCTCCCAGGGCGAGGAGAGTTACTGGCACTATCAAAGCCAGATCAAGCTCTGCGAATCGGCCCTTGGCGGCATGCTGGGGGCCCACGGGGCCTTTTACATGATGCGCCGGGAGTGCCTCACCCCGCTGGCTGCCGATACCATCAACGACGATTTCATCCTGCCGATGCAGGCCATCGCCAAGGGGTATCGGGCGGTCTATGACAATCGTTGCGCCGCACTGGAGCTGGAAGTTTCCGATGCCGCGCTGGAGGCGACACGGCGCAAGCGGATCGGCGCTGGCAACACCCAGCAGCTGCTGCGGTTACTGCCCCTGCTGCACCCCAAGTTCGGCTGGGTTGCCTTCAACTTTGCCAGTGGCAAGGGGCTGCGGGTGCTGATGCCGCTCTGCCTGACCCTGCTGTGGCTCTGCGCCATCCCGCTGGCCACCCAATCCCTGCTATTTCAGCTGTTGCTGGGGCTGCAACTGCTGGGGTATCTGCTGGTCATCCTGATCCAGCTGACCCCTGTGCACCCCTGGCCCAATCTGTTTCGCAAGATCCACTATCTGGTGCTCGGACACTGGTACAACGGCATGGGCACCCTGCGCTACTGCCTGCGCGCCCCCATGCGTTTCATGTCACAGGAGAAAGCCGTATGACACACCCCATTCCAAGATTGACCCTGGTGGTCAAACGCAGCATGGATCTGCTCGGTGCCACTCTTGGCCTGCTGCTGACGCTGCCACTGTGGCCGCTGATCATGCTGGCCATCCGGCTCGATAGCCCGGGGCCGGTGTTCTTTCGTCAGCTGCGGATCGGGCGCAGCCATGCCACCTATACCGAGCTCTTTTTCATGATCAAGTTTCGCACCATGCGCGCCGACGCCGAGGCGGCCACCGGGCCGGTCTGGTGTGGCAAGGGGGACAGCCGGATCACCCGCAGCGGCGACTTCCTTCGCAAAACCCGGCTCGATGAGCTGCCGCAGTTTATCAATGTACTCAAGGGGGAAATGTCACTGATCGGCCCCCGTCCGGAGCGACCCGGGATCGCCAACCGGCTGGAAGATGCGGTGCCGTACTTTATCGAACGCACCTATGAAGTGGCCCCCGGCATTACCGGTCTGGCACAGGTCAATCAGGGTTACGACGAGTCGCTGGATGATGTGCGCAGCAAGCTGGCGTTCGATCTGGCCTACTCGGTCGCCCTGCTCCACCCCTGGCGCTGGCTGGTGCAGGATGTACATATCATTGGCAAGACGATCGCCATCATGGTTGGCAAGAAGGGGCGCTAATCCCGCTGTGCCAACCTCAACCACACCCCAACCCCATCAGGCCATTGCCACTGCAATGGCCTTTTTTATGGCACATCCTTGTGGCACGTCCACGGTGATCACTGAGAAGCCAGCGGCCTGATCGCCATCATCTGGCCCTATCCATCCACAGGCCTGATGTCCGCGTGACCCACTGCAGAAACCCGAGCGTTGCGTGATCACAGAAGCAATCCGCCCCCTGCACCCCCTAACACCGGCACATAAAAAAACGAGTGGCCAGCGGCCACTCGTTTTGACAGGTTTCTCCGTGATTCAGGCGCCGTAGACGGCCAGAATATCGGTCACTCTGTTGCTCACGCTGTACCCTCGGGCGATGGTGTTGCGCGCCGCCTGACTCATTTTGCTGCGCACCACACCATCGCTGCGCAGCCAGTAGTTGACCAGCTCCGCCATATCCCGCACATGGCCGGGCTCCACCAGCCAGCCATTGGATTTATGGTCGATCAGATTGACCAGCCCCCCCACCGCAAAGGTACAAACCGGTATGCCGTGAGCCATCGCCTCCAGGGCCACCAGCGGCAACCCTTCAAAGCGGGAAGTGATGCAGAGCAGGTCGATGTTGTGCCACTCATTGGCCATGTTCTTGAAACCATGAAGCTGGACGCGATCACCATACTGCTGCAACAAGGCACTTTTCATGGGGCCATCCCCGTAGAGATGAAACGCCCCGTCCGGGCAGAAGGCAGCCAGCTGGCAGAACGCCTCCGGCCCCTTTTCCGGCGAGAGGCGGCCGACAAAGGCAATCCGGTTGCCAGTTACCTTAGCCGGCGTCGCAGGCATGGGGACAAAGTTGCTGATCACCGTGCTTGGCACAGGCAATTTGCGAGCGATGGGCTCGCTCACTGCAATACACTTCGCAAAACGCGCTGTGGTGCGATCCAGCCAGCTGTAAAACTTCAGCAATCCCTCCCCGTCATCCCCACTGTGAAAGGTCGAAACCACCGATTTACCGGTGAACCAGGCTGTCAGCCGCCCCAGCACCCCGGCCTTGTAGCCGTGGGTATGGATCAGCACAGAAGCAGGCTGGCGGGCCAGACGGCGCATAAAATCGCGGCTGTTTTGGCACACCTCGTAGGGCAAGCCCTGTTGTTTGAGCAGGGTCGTAAACGGGGTCATGCCATGGTTGCTCACCAGCACTATGGTGGGGCGAAATCCCCTGGCCAGCAGATCGTTGGCGAGATGGATAATGTGAACTTCTATTCCACCGACCTGACGCGCATCGATGGCCAGCCAGATCTGCTGCATGGGTAACATAGGCACCTCCTCCCGTGGCTCCATGCCACCTGAAATAGGCGCTGCATAGAGCGGGCCAGTCAGGCAAAGAGGGGCTGGCTCAGGCGCCGGGACAGGCGACCAGCAAGAGGGTCATGTCATCGAGGGCGGCATCATTGATGCGCTCATCAAACCAGCGGGCAATGCGATGAGCCAGTTGCTCAAGACCGAGCCCCGAGGTCAGGCAGATCGCCTTGAGCTGCGACTCCCAGCGCTGGCGCTCTTCTGCATCACGGCTATCGAGCAGACCGTCGGTCCAGAACAGCAGGATCTCGCCGGGCTTGAGCTGACGCTCATTGGTCACGAAGTGGGGATCCGGGCGCAAACCGGGCAAGGGACCGGTCACGCCGACCTGACGAATGGTGCCGGGCCCGACCAGCCAGGGCGCAGGGTGGCCCGCACTGGCCCACTGCACCCGCCCCTCGTTGCCGAGCTCAATACAGAGGGTGGTGAGCAGGGTCGCCCCCAATAACGGATCACTGTGAACCGCATTGGACAAGATGGTCAGCAAACGGGCGGGGGCGCGCTCCAGATCGTGCGCCGTCAGCAAGCCGCGCAGATAACCGGCATAGGCATGGGCGAAGAACTTGGCTTCCGCGTCGTGGCCCATCACATCCCCGAGCCACAACACCCGATCCTTGACCAGCAGAAAGTCACCGCCCCCCACGGTGGCGGCACGGGTTTGCAAAGCCAGCTGGTATCCCCCGATGGAGGTGGCGGGCAATAACGGGCGCAGCGCCGAGGTCATGCGCTGATCCAGCTGCTCGCCCCATTGCGACTTGAGCTGCTCCGAGCGTTGCAGCACCCGCGAAACCGCCAGCAACAGGTCCTGCTTGGTGATGGGTTTGACCAGAAAGTCATCGATCCCCAGCGCCCCCGCCCGACTCTGGGTCCACTGATCCTGATGACCGGTCAGGAAGATAAAGGGCACCCCCTTCATCTTGGGATCCTTCATCAACTGCTGGCGCAGCCCAAAACCATCGATCCCTTCCATCTCGATATCGGAGAGCACCAGCGCGGGAGGTTGCTTTCCAAGCGCCAGCAGGGCGGCATGGGAGTCGGCATAACTTTCAACCCGATAGTGCTCATGGAGATAGGCGGTGAGCAGGGCACGCATCACCTTGTCATCGTCGATCACCGCGATCACCGGCAGTTGGTTGACCGGGCCCTGCTGGCGAAGGGTCACGCGATTGCGCTCACCGTCGCGAGAGAAGTGCACCTCGGCAAACAGCTGGTGCACCAGCGCCAGCCCGTATCCCCCCTCCTGCAGCTCATCGGGTAACGGCGCGCTGGCAAGACCGGGTTGCGGGCCGCCATCATCCTCCAGTATCAGACTCAAGCCCGTTTCATCCTCTTTCAGCGTGAGCCAGAGCCGGGTCGCGGGAGGCGCTGTGTGTTTGACGCTATTGGTGGCCAGCTCACTGAAACAGAGCAGCCAGTTGGCTTGATCCTTTGGGGATACCTGAAACAGGGAGAGCCCCTGTGCCAGCCGGTTGCGCAGTTCGCGTACCGACTGCAGGGTTGCCGGAGCAGATCGCAACCAGTCATCCATATCGGGCCTCCATCAGCGGGCGATCAGATCCGGAAATTGAGCAAGGCACTGCGCCGGCACCAGCGCTTGAGCCATTCGGTCACCCGGTTGCTGGGCAGCCGGTTGAGCTCGCGCAGGATCTCGCTGGCCAGCCCCGGGTTGAGCTTGTCGTTATAGACTGCGCCAATCAGATTGGCCTCGGCACGAGTCAGTTTATCCACCGCACTTTGTACCACGGTCGTCGGGGTCACCCCCGCCAGTACCACCAGCAGCGCCCCTTCACAGGCCCCACACACCTGATCGGCCGGAATATTGCCCCGATTGAGGGCGGTGAGCGGCGAGGTATCGAAGATCACCACATCGTAATGCTCCAGCCAGCGAACCAGCAGCTGACGCAAGGTATCCTTGTTGCGAAAGGCCATCAGATCCTTGCCCGGCGCCGGGAGCAGGGACAACGACCGGCCAGTGGCTACCGGCTCGGGCACATCATTGGGCCCCCAGGCAACCGCCGTGGCGCGGCCGGGATGATAGAGGTTGAGATCCACCAGCAGGGTACGTAGCCCATCCGCCTCCGAGCGCCTTGCCAGCGCATCGCAGATGGAGCTCACCCCCTCTCCCCCTTCTGACGAGGTGACCGCCAGCGAGCGGATCCCCCGGGCGACCGTCGCCGCGTAGAGGGATTCGAGCTCCAGATATTGAATGGGGATGCTCATATCAAAGCGTCCCGACCAGGGCCACCACCGAGATCGTGGTCAGGATGTCGCGCATGCCATCCATAAAAATGGCCCAGTTGCTGCTTTTGCTATCAGGGATAAAGACGGTGTCCCCTGCGCGCAGCACCGGTAACTGGCTAAAGTCGGGCTCTTTGGCAAAGCCGTCAAGATCGAAGCTGCGGGCCTGATCCCCCTGACCACTGGTGGCCATGTTGATCACCACAATCTTCTTGATATAGGCGCTGCTGGTCGGGCCCCCCGCCTCGGCCAGCAGATCCAGCAGGGTCATGGAGGAGTCAAAGCGGTAGCGACCCGGGCGGGCTATCGCTCCCAGCACCCGAATGGTGTTCTCCTTCGGCTCATCGAGCCAGGGGCGATTCTTCTCCGGCAGATAGATGGAGTCGCCGGGCAGCACCTTGGGCAGCAAGGTTTCATCGCCGGTTTCAAAGTAGAGGGCAAGGTCGAGCTTGCTGACCCGCGCCGTGCTGCCACTGCGATGGGCGATGCGCACATTGCGCAGATCCGCCGCCGCAGTCGGGCCATCGGCGGCCGACAGGATGTCGATAAAGCCCATCTGCTCATTGAAGGCATAGCGACCGGGGGCTCCGACCTGACCGAAGATATAGATGGAACTGTCCGGTGACTGGCGCACCCACTGGGACTTGTTATCACTGGGATCGGTGGGCAGCTCGGGGATCATGATGGTAAATCCGGCCCGGATCTTCGGCAGGCTGGCCAGCGCCCCCCCCTGATGGAGAAACTTGTCGAGATCAAACAGGGTTGGCGTGGCCTGCCCCCCTTCGGCGGTCAGGATCTGCACCTTGGCGATATCGGCCCGCTCGTTGGGGCCACCAGCGTGGGCGATCAGATCCAGCAGCGACATCTCGTCAGACCATTCATAGCGGCCCGGGATCCGCACCGCCCCCATCACCATCACCGCCCGTCCGGGGGCCACTTTTAACCAGGATTTCTCGTTGATATCGGTCTTTTCCGGCACAAAAATGGCATCACCGGGTTTGACTTGGGGAAGCGCCTTTTGCATCCCTTCGGTATAGGCCTGCAAGTCGATGGGTTCGATCGTGCCATCGGTGCGCAGCAAACGGATCTGGCGACTCTCGGCATAGCGGGTCGGGCCGCCGGCATTGGCCAGAATATCGAGGAAGGAGTCCCCTTCCCGCCCCTCATAGGCACCGGGTTTGAACACCTCGCCCATGATGTAGATGGTGCGTGCCCCCCGTTTTATCTGCTCTTCATCCTTGGGCACGAAGATGGTGGCGCCCGGCGCCAGATTGGGCAGCAGCTTGTTGTTGCCGGAGTCGAGATAGGCTTTGAGATCGAACAGTTCGGGGGCATCACCATTGATCACCCGGATCCGCTCCACCCCGGCAAAACGGGTCACCCCACCGGCTCGCATCAGCAGATCCACGATGGAGTTGCCACTCTTGAAACTGAAGGCGCCGGGGCTGTTGACCTCGCCAAATACCTTGATCGCCTTGCCGGTATCGCCATCCCCACCTGCCGCCAGGGTTGCCGCATCAAAATCTATTTGCACGTTGCCGATCAGCGGAGAGGCGGGTACGAACACCACATCAAGGGATTGCAATGGCGGCAACACGCTGGCATCGCCGGTATCGAGATAACGCTTGTAGTCGAAGCTAGAGACCGTGCTGCCACGCCGCACCTGCATATTGTTGAGCTGGGCACCAGGCACCAGACCGCCAGCGGCATCGAGGGCCATCTGCACGTTGCCATCGGGCGCCAGATCATAACTGCCGGGTTTTTTGACATAGCCCATCACGCTGATCAGCAGCCGCTTCTCCAGCAAGGTGACGGTCAATTGAGAGAGGTTGTTGTAAACAGGTTTGAGGGCGGTGCGGATCAGTTCATCCGCCTGTGGCAGGGTCTTTCCCCCCACCACGACGTTGCCAACTTCAGGCAGTGCAATCTCCCCCTGCTTGTTGATCTGGAAAGGCTGATCAAAAGCAGGCTCACCGGGTTGCACTATGGCCAACCGATCACCGGGAGCCAACAAGGTGGAGGCCAGTAACGGGCAGGTGAACAACAGCAAGAGAACACAGATCAATCCTTCGAGAGCGCCCCGTTTCATAGACATCCTTTTCGTCTGTTACGTCTGCCCCCATTGGCGTAAGGGGAGCCCTGACCAATCAGCACGACAGCCATCCGCTGTTGTCTGTTGCAGCCGCAAACGTACTTGTTGTAGTGATTGTGCCAACACGGTCTGACGCCAGGCTACATCCGACCAGAGCCGTCCGTGCATATCCCGTTCGATATCAATACGTTGAGATTGTAGTCGTTTCAACTCGGCAGGCATACACCCCTGCAGACTCGCTTGCTTTAATTCCGTCAGCTGCAAGTCGAGTTCCTTCTGACGCTCATCATAACGAGACCAGACCCGCCGTTCATCCTCATTGACCGGAATACGGGTGGGTCTTGCCTCGGCCATGCCGCCAACCCCCTCCGGCGGCCACTGCGCACAACCCGACAGCAGAATGGACGAGAGCAGGATACCAAAGCGTTTCATGATGCAGCGGCCATCATGCCACGGGAACGCATATAGGCCTTGATGCTCTCATGGCAGGGGATCACCCGGTCGATATGCAACATCTCCAGCAGGTCATGGGGTTGACCGGGTCCACAGACAAGGGCCATCTGATGCCCGTTCATAATCAATCTTTTATAGAGAAATACCAAGGCTCCGATCCCCGACGAGTCGATAAAATGAACATCGCTGATATCGGCCAGGATATCTCCCGGGTGGGTCGAGAGGGTTTCAAACAACGGGCGGAGCTCACTGACGGCCATCGCGTCAAACTCGTTTTCCAGTACCACTACCTGGATATCATTAAGGGTGTAAGTCATGCTTTCCATCGCTAGCTCCTTGTCGATTCTCAGACTATTTGCTGTCACGGCATTCAGCACGTTGCAAATGTTATGCCGGGCAGTGCCACGGCACTTGTTCTCCAAATGATACTCTTTGCGCCTTATTCGCCGACACCCACTCCTCGTTTTGATTGCCAAATTGCAATTAACCTCCCCCGCACGTTGCAAACTGCAATTCACCTTCGCCGAGATCGCTAGATAAGAGGCTAAATGGCTGATAATTCAAGCCCATTAGACCGGGCCCGATTATTGCTTGCCTTTGGACACACTTCACAAGCCACCGTTGGCTCGGCCCCCATGCCGCCATTTTCCAGGAAGGAGAGATCATGAAAGCAGGCCTTTACATCGCACCACTGTTGGCAGCCCTTTGCGGCACCGCATACGCAGCCCCCTCCCCTGACAGCGCCGTGTTGAAGGTTGAAGGCGCCATCAGCAGCCCCACTCATCAGGCTCTGGCCCTGTGGGACAGCGCCATGCTGGATCAACTGCCGGTACACGAAATCAAAACCCATACCCCCTGGTATGACGAAGCCAAGACTTTTCGCGGCCCGCTGCTGCAAGATGTATTGGCCAAGGTCGGGGCAACCGGCAAACAGCTCACCATTACCGCGCTCAATGACTACTCGGTACAGGTGCCGACAAGCGATGCCGAGCAGTATCGGGTCATCCTCGCCCGCACGATCAATGGCAAGCCACTGTCGGTGCGTGACAAAGGGCCGCTGTTCCTTGTCTATCCGTTCGATCAATATCCCGAACTGCAAAACAAGCTCTATTACGGTCGGGCTATCTGGCAGATCAGCGCGATAAAAGTGGAGTAGATCCCATCATGCGTTCCATGGCGGCCAGTCAACGTTTCTTGTTTGTGGTGCTTTGTGTGCTGCTCCTTGCCTTTGCCGGCATAGGTACCATCCAGTACCGGCAATTTCAGGATCTGCAGCGCAGTACCAGCCAGGGCGAAGACAACGTGATGTGGAACTATTTCCAGCTCTATAACGAAGCGCTGCGTTTTCAAAGCTCGCTGCTCCATGAGTCGCAACCGACCTTCCAACTCAGATACGATATTCTGGTCAGCCGCATGGATCTTGTGTTGGAGAGCAAGGATCGCAGCCTGCTTCAGCAAACAGAGATCTACCAGCAGGCAAGCAAAGCCATTCGCTCCTACATCTCTCTGGCGGATATCTGGCTCGGGCCGGAAGCCACCAAGCCGCTGGACAATCTTGCCCATCAGGAGCTGCGCCAACAACTCGCCTCCCTGCTCCCCCTGCTCCATCAGCTGACCCTGGAGGTGAACCAGCAGGCGACCCTGTTTGATGTGGCGCGTCGCGACAGCGTGAGGGAGCAGATCATCACGACGACACTCATCGCGACCCTGCAATTTGCGCTGCTCTTTGTGCTCGCCCTGCTGATCTGGCGGCAAATGAATATCTCGTTTCTGCAACACAAACTGATGCAGCAGCTCAATGACAAACTGCTGCGGGCAAATCAGGCGGCAGAGGCCGGCACAAGAGCCAAAAGCAGCTTTTTGGCCAACATGAGCCATGAAATTCGCACCCCCATGAATGGCATTCTCGGCATGCTCTCACTGCTGGCCGACCGGGATATGGATCCGAGGGAGCGAGACTATCTGGAGACGGCGCGGGAATCGGCAAACCATCTGCTCGGTCTGCTCAACGACATTCTGGATGTATCCAAGCTGGAAGAGGGCAAGATCGAGCTGCAACTGGCCCCCCATCACTTGCCCCAGCTGCTGGAGGATATCCGGGCCCTGATGCAGAGCAACTGCGATGCAAAAGGGATCAAACTGACCCTGACTGTTGCCCCCGATACGCCGGAGTGGTTGATGATCGACCCGCTGAGGGTGCGCCAGATCCTCTTCAATCTGGTGAGCAATGCCATCAAGTTCACCCATCAGGGGGAAGTAAAGATCCATGTTGATAGCACCCTGTTGGAGCAGGATCGCCACTCGATACGCATCTCGATCCAGGACACCGGGATCGGCATGAGCAAAAGTCAGCTAAAGAACCTGTTTCAACGTTTTGCCCAGGCGGATGTCTCGATCACCCGCCAATATGGCGGATCGGGCCTGGGACTTGAAATATCACGTAACCTCGCACGCCTGATGGGCGGCGATATCTCGGTAGAGAGCAGCGAGGGACATGGCAGTACTTTTACCTACATCTGGCCCGCCAGAGCCACGACCCCCTCGATTGTTTGCCTGCCGTCCAAGCCGCTGGATCAGGAGAGCTATCGCATCTTGCTGGTTGATGACAATGCCACCAACCGCAAGGTGATCGGCGCCATGCTCGACTCCGTGGGCCATCAGGTCACACTGGCCGTTCAGGGAGAAGAGGCGCTGGAGAAACTGGGTCACACCGAATTTGATCTGGTGTTGATGGATGTCCAGATGCCAGTGATGGATGGCCTGGTGGCCACCACCCGGATCCGCACCTCCCAGATGCCTTGGGCAGATATCCCCATCATCGCCCTGACGGCGGATGCGATGACGGAATCCAAGCAATACTATCTCTCCCATGGCATGAACGGGTATATCACCAAGCCCATCAATAAAGAGACGCTGCTAAGCGAGATAAACAGACATATTTCCCATGGTCGGCTCAAATACAACGCAGCCAGGCGTGTCACCAAACAATAAAACCTTGGATGCCGGGCTACTGATTGCTCATGTGGGGCAACATTGACCTCTGCAGGCAACTGAATGGGCTTGGGTCTGGAACCCACGCAGGCAAGCCGCTTCGCAACAGCTGCACGGGCCGTCAGCTTGTCTCGGGTATGCAGGGATTTTTTGATCTCTTTACGGCGACCACAGGGGAGCGTGGTGACTTTCCGGTAATACCAGATGCCGTGGGGACTGAGCCAGAGATTCATCGATGAGCACCTCGTCGTCCACACAAAGTGGATGACCAAGGGCTTTAGGAAGCTAACTTATTGAATTGCAGAAACAAGTGGTGGCCCTACCAGCCACATCCCGGCACTCGAGTCCCCCGCCTTGGCTGCTACCTTCCGGTCCTGACCAGGTCGACGGGTTATCAATGCGAGAGGACCAATAGGACCACCGGCGAGGAGAATAGGCAAACTGGGCGTTCAATGCAACGGCTTTCTGCCCTCCAACAGATCGTTTGCCTTATTTTTCAACAATCTGCCGAATGAATCAGCTAAACAGCATAAATTTCGCCCCCACCAGCAGCATCAGCAGGGCAAAGGCCTGCTTGAGGCGTGTGGGTGACAGGCGGTGTGCCAGCTTGGCGCCAATGCGGGCGAACTGGGTACTGGTCAGCACAATGCCCAGCAGGGCGGGCAGATAGATGTAGCCCACACTCCACTCGGGCAGATCGGCATGACCCCAACCCGCATAGAGGTAGCTGAGGCTCCCCGCCAGCGCGATGGGCATGCTGCAAGCTGCAGAGGCCGCTACCGCGTTGCGCATCGGCACCGAGTTCCAGCTCAGATAAGGGACGGTCAGCGAGCCACCGCCAATACCAAACAGCGCTGACATCCAGCCAATGATGGTACCGGCGATGCCTGTGCCGAGCGGCCCCGGCATATGGCGCTCCGCTTTGGGTTTAAGGTTGAGCCCCATCTGTAGCGCCATACTCCAGGCGAAACAACCGATGATGATATTGAGGGTGCTGGTGCTGAGCAGATTGGCGGTCATGCCGCCAAGCCAGCCCCCGATCAGCATGCCGACACCGAGTCGGCGGATCATCACCCAGTCGACGGCGCCCGCCTCCCGGTGGGCCCGCAGCGAGCTGAATCCGGTAAAGATCATGGTGGGCAACGAGGTGCCGAGGGCCAGATGGGTAATGATTTCAGGGTCGATGCCCTGGGCGCGAAAGGTCATGACCAGCACGGGGACAATGATAAGACCGCCGCCGATCCCGAACAGTCCCGCCAGCATACCGGCAAAGGCGCCCAGCAGGAGGTAACCCATAAACAGCATAAAAATTCCTGTGTTAAACAAAAACTGGCCAACACGGCCGGGCAACAGTGGATATCTGCATGAAAAAAAAGAGATGGCGCGAGGGCCATCTCTTCATTGTGCCGGTTAGTGCAGTGGAATGGTACCGTCCATCACCTTGTAGAAGGCCAGCACGGCACAGCCAAGCAGGGCCGCCGTCATCCCCTGCTCCAACCGGTTAAGGCCGCGCAGACCGTGATGCTGACGCGCCTTCCAGTAGATGAAGATGCCCGGGCTGTAGAGCAGCGCCACCAGCAACAGGTACTCCACACCGGCAGCGTAGACCAACCAGCAGCCGTAAACCGTCGCCACCAGGGCCAGCAGCAGGTCACGCTTGCGCTGATGAGGTTGGCCCTGATAGGTCTCCCCTTTCAATGCCAGCTTCAGGCCATAAGCGCCCGAAAAGACGTAAGGCACCAGCGCCGCCGAGGTGGCGATGTTGACCAGCGCCAGATAGGTGCTGCTCTGGAAGTAGATGATGATCAGGAAGATCTGCACCAGACAGGTGGAGCACCAGAGGGACACCTGCGGCGAGCCGTTCTTGTTCTCCTTGGCAAACCAGCCCGGGAACACACCGGTCTTGCCCGCAATGTAGGGCACTTCAGCGGCCAGCACGGTCCAGCTGAGCAGAGCACCCATCACCGACACCACCAGACCGATGTTGATAAGCCAGGCGCCCCAGGGGCCGACCACGGCTTCGAGGATCATGGCGGTCGAAGGGTTCTTGAGCGCCGCCAGTTGCGGCTGGCTCATGACACCTAGCGAGAACAGGGTCACCATCACATAGAGTGTCAGGGCGCCGAGCAGCGCCAGCACGGTCGCGCGGCCCACATCCTTGCGATGACGGGCACGGGCAGAGACCACCACGGCCCCTTCAATCCCGATAAAGACCCAGAGGGTCACCTTCATGGTGGACTTGACCTGATCCATCACGGAGCCCAGCTCCATGTTGTTCTGGCCCCAGATATCCAGAGTGAAGGTATCCATGTTGAAGGCCAGCAGGATCGCAACACAGAAGACGATGAGCGGCACCATCTTGGCGATGGTAGTGACGATATTCACCAGTGCAGCAACCTGTACCCCGCGCAGCACCAGCGCATGCACCGACCAGATCAGGATGGAGGCCAGCGTGATGGCGACCGGCGTATTGCCGTCACCGAAGATGACGTTGTCAGGCGTATCGAAGAAGTAGCTCAGGGCGCTGAACACCACGATGGCGTAGGAGACGTTGGCCAGCAGTTGGCAGAGCCAGTAACCCCAGGCGGCGTTGAAACCGATGAAATCGCCGAAACCGGCTTTGGCATAGCTGAAGATACCGCCATCGAGATCGGGGCGGCGCATGGAGAGGTTCTGATAGACCAGCGCGAGACAGATCATGCCAAGACCGGTGATGGCCCAACCCAGGGCGACCGCCCCGGCACTGGCATGCGCAGCAATGTTTTGTGGCAGACTGAAGACCCCGGCGCCGACCATGGAGCCGATCACCAGCGAAATGAGGGCGCCCAGCCCTAGTTTCTTGTCCATTTCAATCCTGTTTATTTAGGCGGCGGCAGAGCGTCCGTATTCATACTGCGCGCAATATGGGAGGGGCTGGGAATCCTGACCCCGTGAAAAAGGCGGCAACTATATTGCATGACTATTCCGACCGCAATCCCTCGTCCCGTCAATCATGCACCGCCTTGACCGCGCGCAATTTTACAGCACTGACCCATATGGCCTGTGAGCTGGCTCAAATTAACCAAGACCCATTGATATTTCTCATTTTTCTGCCAACACAACCTGACTCGCATGGTTCCTATGCATCGCCATTCAGGCACTCTCTGTATAAATAATCTGCATAAAAAAGCCCCGGTGGAAACACCGGGGCCCATTATGTAAATCCCTATAAACGCAAACCGCCATCCAGTTCTATCATCCTTCCCGACAGATAGTCGTTGGCAAAAATAAAGCTCACCGTCTCGGCCAGCTGTTGCGCCTCGCCAAGGGTGCCGACCGGAATGGCCTGCTGCATCCGTGCCATCGCCTCCGGCTTCATCGCCGCCGTCATGTCGGTGGCAAACACCCCGGGGGCAATCCCCATCACCCGAATGCCATGGCGCGCCAGCTCCCGCGCCCAGGTCACCACCAGCGAAGCCACTCCTGCCTTGCTGGCGGCATAGTTGCTCTGGCCAATATTGCCGGCGCGGGCGATGGAGGAGATGTTGATGATAACGCCCCCCAGCCCCCCTTGCGCCATCAGCGCCGCCCCCTCGCGACCGCAGAGGAAGGTACCGGTGAGGTTGACGTCAATCACGCTCTGCCACTGGGCCAGCGTCATCTTCTCCACCAGCTCACCCTCTTTCACCTTGATCAGCATGCCATCGCGCAAAATGCCGGCGCAGTTGATAAGACCGTTCAGCACGCCAAAACGCTCCTTGATGCCAGCAAAAACCGACTCAACCTCGGCTTCGCTCGCCACATTGCAGACAAACAGCTCGCACTGGCTATCTTGATCGCACTGACCATTCTGACTGCGCACCAGAGCTACGGTCGCCTCCAGATCTGCGCGATTGATGTCGAGCAGTGCCAGCGTCGCCCCCTGTGCGCCCAGGGCCAGCGCAATGGCCCGTCCCAAGCCACGTCCAGCGCCGGTAATAACGATGACCTTATCTTTGATATCCATCAATGCTCCTTGTAGCTGGTCGAAGAGAGATGCCTTGAAGAGAGGTGGCCCGTCAGGCGGGATCCTGTTTATCCAGATAGAGTTCGACGATGCTGGAGAAATCGCGGCTCCCCTGCCCCTGAGCGGCATGCAGGTTGAACAGGTTACGCGCGAGCGCCCCCATCGGCACAGCGCTGTGGCCATGCTCGGCCAGCGCCATGGCCAATCCCAAATCTTTCACCATCAAACGGGTCATAAAGCCCCCCTGATAGTTGCGGGCGGCAGGGACATTCTCCATCACCCCGGGCCAGGGGTTGTAGCGCTCCAGACTCCAGTTGTTGCCGGAGCTCTTGCCCATGATGGTAGAGAGCACGGCGGGATCCAGTCCCTCCTTCACCCCGAGGGCCAGCGCCTCGGCGGTACCCGCCATATGGATCGCAAGCAGCATGTTGTTGCACATCTTGGCGATCTGCCCCGCCCCCAGCGTCCCTGCGTGAAACAGGTTCTGCCCCATGCAGGCGAGCAGGGATTTCGCCGCCTCGAAATCTGCCGCGTCGCCGCCAACGATAAAGGTGAGCGTCCCGGCGGCCGCACCGGCGACACCGCCCGATACGGGGGCATCAATAAAGCGCAAACCGCGGGCGCGGGCCGCCTCCCCGACCTGACGGGCAGAGTCGACATCGATAGTGGAGCAGTCGATCACCAGTGCACCAACCGGCAGGGCCGCCAGCAGATCCTGCCCCTCAGACAACCAAAGATCGCGCACATGCTCCCCCGCAGGTAGCATGCTGATCACCACCTCGCAGCCGGTCACCGCCTCACGGGCATCCCCCGTGGCAATGCAGCCAGCGGCGATGGCGCGCTCAATGTTTTGGGCAACCAGATCAAACACCTGCACCCTGTGCCCGGCCCTGGCCAGATTGGCCGCCATGGGCCCCCCCATGTTGCCGAGCCCGATAAACCCTATCCTTGTCATCCCGCTTGCTCCTTGCGTTGCTGATGGCGGCGTCCGCCGGTTGCCAAGATGTTATTCCTTGCAGGCCAACGGATTGCGCCCCTGCGGCCAGCGATAGAACTCGTCCAGCCACTCCCCCTCCGGTGGCAACTGTTGCCAGCGGGGATCTTTATCCTTGTCGATCAGCAGTGCCCGTACCCCTTCCACAAAATCCCCCTTCAGCACGCAGTTGACCGAAAGGGTCAGCTCCTCGGCAAATACCTCTGCCAGTGAGTTGCGGCGAGCCTGCCAATATTGGCGCCACAAAATGGCGCGGCTGATGGGGCTGCCGGTGCGGCAGAGCTGCTGCGCCTGCTGGAGTACCGCCTCCTGTTCATCGAACTGAGCTTCGAACAACCGCGCCAATACCCCTTGCAACGTGCGCCCCGCCAGCAAGGCATCGATCCTCTGTTGATGGGGCAGCAATACAGGCGCTGGCAAGCGGGCCGCCACCTCACCATGCAACCCCGTGAGCAGCAGATCGATCTGCTCACGGGGCTCACCACTGCCAGCCCAGTCGAGTACGGCGAGGCGTGACAACAGCGCACTGCGCTCGCCACTGGCGATGGCGTGATCCGCCAGCCCAATACCGATGGCATCACTCCCGTTGAAGCGGGCGCCAGTCAGACCAAGCCAGAGCCCCAGCCGCCCCGGCATCCGGCTTAAAAACCAGCTTGCTCCAACGTCGGGGTAGAGGCCTATGGTCACCTCCGGCATGGCGAACAGGCTCTTTTCGGTCACCACCCGAAAATCGGCACCGGCAAACAGACCAATGCCGCCCCCCATGCAGATACCGTCCGCCACGCAGATCAGGGGCTTGCGGTAAGAGTGGATGTGGTGGTCGAGCCGGTACTCCTGCTCGAAAAAGTCGCGGGCATATTCGAACAGTTCCGATCCGCTCGCCTCCTGCTTGCGGTAATAGAAGGAGCGGATATCGCCACCGGCACAAAATGCCTTCTCACCCGCCCCCTGCAGCAGCACACAGACGATGGCGGGATCCTGCTCCCAACGGGTCAGCGTCTGTTGCAGGATCTGGATCATCGGCAGGCTCAATGCGTTGAGAGACGCAGGGCTGTCGAGGGTCAACACCCCGACCTGATGACCATCTTCGGTGGGATAACAGCTAACCTTGACCGGCTCACTCATAAACAGCTCCATATGGATTTATTCTGTTGGGCCATATTGCCAGCGCGGTAAGCGTTTCTCCAGGAAGGCGGCCACCCCTTCACGCTGATTGGCATCGCTAAAGAGATCGAGAAACAGCGACCGCTCACGAGGCAAGGCGGCATCCCGCGGGCCGCTGCGGCCCTCATTGATCAGGGTTTTGCAGGCGCGCAGGGCGCTCGGGCTCTGGCGCTCCACCAGATGGGCCATCTGGTGCGCCGCCTCCCATGCCTGACCGGTTTTCACCACCTCCTCCACCAGCCCCATCTCGTAGGCCAGCGAGGCACTCACCTTCTCACCGCAGAGGATCATCCGCTTGGCCCAGCCCGGCCCCACCAGCTCGGTCAGGCGCTGGGTGCCACCGGCACAGGGAAGCAAGCCCACCGATGCTTCCGGCAGTCCCAGCAACGCCTGCTGCTCGGCGATGCGGATATCACAAGCCAGCGCCACTTCCAGCCCACCGCCCATGGCATAACCATTGATGGCGGCGATACTGACGCCGTGAAAACGGGCCAGCGCCTCGAAGGCCTTGCCAAAGGCCTCGGCTACTTCGCGGGCCAGCTCGACATTCCCCTCGACAAACATATTGAGGTCGGCACCGGCGCAGAAAAATTTGTCGCCCGCACCACGGATCACCAGCGCCACCACATCGGGACGACTGTCGAGCTCCACCATCATCTGCAAAAAGGCCTGCAGGCTGGCGAGGGTCCAGGTGTTGGCAGGGGGATGGTCGAGGGTGATATAGGCCACGTGGCCATGATATTCGAGTCTGATCCTTGTCATAGCATTGTCCTTGTCGATGAAGCTGCCGCCATGATGACAGGCTTGAATGACACCAACCTGTGGCTGGCTCACAAAGCCGAAACCGGCATGGCATGGTGCAAATCGGGTGGCAGGCAACACACCCTTGATGCGACCACCGGTTAGCCCAGCGACAAACCGGGATCGGCCAGCATGCGGCGCGCGATGATGAGTCGCATCACCTCGTTGGTGCCCTCCAGAATGCGGTGTACCCGTGTATCGCGCAGATAGCGCTCGAGCGGATACTCGCGGATATAACCATAGCCGCCAAAGAGTTGCAGAGCCTCATCACAGATTCGATAACCCACATCGGTGGCAAACCGTTTGGCCATGGCACACCAGGCACTCTTGTCCGGTGCCCCGCGATCCAGCTTGTCGGCGGCCTGACGTACCAGCAAACGGGCGGCAGCCAGCTCGGTCGCCATATCGGCCAGGCGAAACTGCACGCTCTGGAATTCGCTGATCGGGTGACCAAATTGCTGGCGCTGCTGCACATAAGCCAGCGCATCGTCCAGCGCCTGCTGGGCGGTGCCCACCGAACAGGTGGCAATATTGATGCGCCCCCCATCGAGGGCCTGCATGGCGAACTTGAACCCTTCCCCCTCCTCACCCAACCGGTAGCGGGCGGGAATACGCACCCCGTTGAAAACAACCTCCCGGGTCGGCTGGCTGTTCCAGCCCATCTTCTCTTCTGCCTTGCCATAGCTCACGCCGGGGGCATTAGCCGGCACCATAAAGGCAGAGATCCCCTTCGCACCTTCACCACCGGTACGGGCCATCACCACCAGCACATTGCTGCTGCCTGCTCCCGAGATAAAGACCTTGGTTCCCTCGATGAGGTAGCTGTCACCCTCACGCACCGCCCGGGTCTTGAGTGCCGCAGCATCGGAACCCGCCCCCGGCTCGGTGAGGCAATAGGAGCCCAGCAATTCGCCGCTAGCCAGTTTGGGCACCCACTCCTTGGCAACCTCGGTGGGCAACCAACTACCCAGCATCCAGCTCACCATGTTGTGGATGGTCAGATACGCAGTGGTCGAGGTACAGCCCATGGCGAGGCGTTCGAAGATGAGGCTCGCATCGAGGCGCGGCAGCCCCAATCCGCCAAACTGCTCCGGGGTATAGAGACCACAAAAACCTAGCCCGGCCGCCTGCTTGATGGTCGGGATCGGAAACTCATGCTCCTTGTCCCAGCGCGCGGCATGGGGTTTGAGCGCCTCATCGGCAAAGGCGGCGGCCGCCTCCACATACGCCTGTTGATCATCTGTCAGGGTAAAATCCATCTCGTCGTTCTCTCCCTTGTTGCCCCGCGCTTATTTTCCTGAGTTAGTGCTTTATGACGCGGCGCCCACACGCTGCGTCAGTCGGATCTGCCACTATGGCGCTGTTGTCGTGGTAGCTGATGACGCTTTCACTACCACCGCTTTGTCGACACACAACAGATTAACAATTGATTTACGTTTACGCTAACGTAAACTTGTGGCAGAAGTGAAGTACAAAATGGACCGACCACTGCCAGCCGTAGCGCCGAGTCAGCCGGTCGAACCCACCTTCCTACCCGACTGTCATATCCGCAAGGAGAGCATGGATGCAGATGGATGAGACCCTGAATGCCCTGACCGAACAGGTTGCGGCCTTCTGCCAGAAAGTGATCGCCCCGCGCGCCAGCGAGATCGATCAGAGCAATGCCTTTCCCCGTGATCTCTGGCCCCGGATGGGTGAACTGGGGCTGCACGGCATCACGGTGGCGGAGGAGTATGACGGGGTGAACCTCGGCTATCTGGCCCACGTGCTGGTGATGGAACAGGTAAGCCGCGCCAGCGCCTCGGTCGGCCTCTCCTACGGCGCCCACTCCAATCTCTGCATCAATCAGATCCACCGCCACGGCACGGCGGAGCAAAAAGCACGCTATCTCCCCCCGCTGGTGAGCGGCGAGCATGTGGGGGCGCTGGCCATGAGCGAACCGGGAGCCGGGTCCGATGTGGTCAGCATGCGCCTCACCGCGGAGCGCGAGGGCGATCACTTCGTGCTGAACGGCAACAAGATGTGGATCACCAACGGACCCGATGCCGACACCTTCGTCATCTATGCCAAGACAGATACCAGTGCGGGCCCCAAAGGGATTTCTGCCTTTATCGTTGAAGCCGGCACTCCCGGTTTTTCTACCGCCCAGAAGCTCGACAAGCTGGGGATGCGCGGCTCCAGCACCTGCGAGCTGGTGTTCGACAACTGCCGAGTGCCGCAGGAAAACCTGCTGGGCCCCCTGCACGGCGGGGTCAAGGTGCTGATGAGCGGGCTCGATTACGAGCGGGTGGTGCTGGCTGCGGGCCCCCTTGGCATCATGCAGGCCTGCATGGATGTAGTGCTGCCCTATGTGCGTGAGCGCAAGCAGTTTGGTCAAGCCATCGGCGAGTTCCAGCTGGTGCAGGGCAAGCTCGCCGACATGTATACCCACCTCGCCAGCAGCCGGGCGCTGGTCTACTCGGTGGCGAGCGCCTGCGATCAGGGTCGCACCAGCCGCAAGGATTGCGCCGCCGCCATCCTGTTTGCCGCCGAAAACGCCACCCAGATGGCGCTCGATGCCATCCAGCTGCTCGGCGGCAACGGCTACATCAACGAATACCCCACCGGCCGTCTGCTGCGGGACGCCAAGCTCTACGAGATAGGTGCTGGCACCTCGGAGATCCGCCGCTGGCTCATCGGCCGCGAGCTGATGGGAGAGAACGCATGAGTCGTATCCACTCCCGTCTCGACACGGCAAGCCCGGAATATGCAGCCAATCGGGCCGCCATGCAGGGGCTGGTCGACGATCTCCACGCCCGCATTGCCGAGATCGCGCTAGGGGGCGGCGCGGCCAACAACGCCCGTCATCAGGCCCGTGGCAAGCTGCTGCCCCGCGAGCGCATCAATCAGCTGCTGGACCCGGGCTCTCCGTTTCTCGAACTGTCGGCGCTGGCTGGCTGGCAGGTCTATGATGAGCCGGTACCCGCCGCCGGTATCATCACCGGCATCGGTCGGGTCTCGGGCAGGCTCTGCATGCTGGTGGTCAACGATGCCACCGTGAAGGGTGGCACCTACTACCCGCTCACGGTGAAAAAGCACCTGCGCGCCCAGGCCATCGCCGAGCGGCTGCGCCTCCCCTGCCTCTATCTGGTGGATTCCGGAGGCGCCTTCTTGCCGATGCAGGACGAGGTGTTCCCCGACCGGGATCACTTTGGCCGCATCTTCTACAACCAGGCCCGCATGTCGGCCCAGAACATCCCCCAGCTGGCGGTGGTGATGGGGCTCTGTACCGCCGGTGGCGCCTACGTCCCAGCCATGGCGGATGAATCGATCATGGTAAGGGAGCAAGCCACCATCTTTCTGGCGGGCCCGCCGCTGGTCAAAGCCGCCACCGGCGAGGAGATCAGCGCCGAGGCTCTTGGTGGCGCCGAGGTGCACTGCGCCCACTCGGGGGTGGCGGATCACATGGCCCGCGACGATGCCCATGCGCTGGCCATCGCCCGTACCCTGCTCACCCATCTGGGCAGTGACCATGATCCGCTCTCGGGCTTGGCATCGGGCAGCCCAACCAACAATGAGCCAGCCTACCCCACTCCCTGTTACCCGATCGAGGAGCTCTACGGTCTGGTGGGCACCAGCCTCAAACGCCCTTACGATGCGCGGGAGCTGATCGCCCGACTGGTGGATGGCTCTGACTTTGACGAATTCAAGGCGCTGTTCGGCACCACTCTGGTAACCGGCTTTGCCCGTATTTGCGGCATGGAGGTGGGGATCCTCGCCAACAACGGCGTGCTGCACAGCGACAGCGCTCAGAAAGGCGCTCACTTTATCCAGCTCTGTAACCGGCGCACCATCCCGCTGCTCTTTTTACAGAACATCACCGGTTTTATGGTGGGCAGCACGGCAGAGCGCGAAGGGATCGCCAAGCATGGCGCCAAGCTAGTCACCGCGGTGGCCTGCAGCCGGGTGCCCAAGATCACTCTGATAGTCGGTGGCAGCTTCGGTGCCGGCAACTACGGCATGTGCGGCCGCGCCTATGAACCCGATTTTCTCTTTAGCTGGCCCAACAGCCGCATCTCCGTCATGGGGGGCGAGCAAGCTGCCGGGGTGCTGGTGCAGGTGCGTCGGGACAAGCTGGCTACCGAGGGCAAAGACTTGAGCGAGCAGGAAGCGGCCGCCATCCGCGCGCCCGTGATCGAACAGTATGAGCGCCAGGGTCACCCCTACTACGCCAGCGCCCGCCTCTGGGATGATGGCGTCATCGACCCGGCCCAGAGCCGCACCGTGCTGGCGCTGGCGCTCGCCGCCTGTCAGGGTGCCCGCATTGAACCCGAGCAGTACGGCATCTTTCGGATGTAAGGAGCAAAACGATGTCAGATCCACTTACTTCCTCAGCACTTGGCTCTTCAACACAGGGCCCGTTTCGGCTGGAGCGGCACGGCCCGCTGGCCGAGCTGGTGCTGTCGCGCCCGGCCCGCCACAACGCCTTTGATGCCGACCTGATGCTGGGGCTGCTCGACTGCCTCGATGATCTGGCCCATCTCCATGGTCATGATCTCGCCGAACGCCCTCACGCCCTGCTGCTACGTGCCGAAGGCAAACACTTTTGCGCGGGCGCCGATCTCAACTGGATGCGCAATCTGGCTCACGCCGATTTCGAGCACAATCGCGAAGACGCCCGGGTACTGGCGCGGCTGATGCAGACCCTCGATGAGCTTCCCTTCCCTACGGTGGCGCTGGTGCAAGGGGCCGCCTACGGCGGGGCGCTGGGCCTCATCTGCGCCTGCGATCTGGTGCTGGCCAGCGACGATGCCCGCTTCTGCCTCTCCGAGGTGAGCCTGGGTCTGGTACCTGCGGTGATCAGCCCCTACGTGGTGCGCACCATGGGAATGCGTCAGGCGCGCCGCTACATGCTCAGTGCCGAGCCGTTCGATGCCATCACGGCCTGTCGGCTCAATGTGGCACACCAACTCTGCAAGCCGGATCAACTGCTGGCGGAGGGACGGGCGCAGGCCCTTCGTCTGTGCCGCAACGGGCCGGAGGCGATGAAAGAGACCAAACGACTGCTGGCGGCGATAGAGGCCCATCCTTCCCGCCTGCACGAAGAGAAAACCGTCGAGACCATCGCCCGGGTTCGGGTGGGGCTCGAAGCACAGGAGGGGATGCAGGCCTTCTTTGACAAACGCCCTCCCGCCTGGCGTCCCCGTTTCAAGGATGAGACATGACCCATCACACTCAGATTAAACGCCTGCTGATTGCCAATCGCGGCGAAATCGCCGTGCGCATCATCAAGACGGCGAAACGCCTCGGCATCCACACCATCGCCCTCTACTCCGACGCCGACGCCCATGCCATGCATACCCGTCTGGCCGATGAGGCCTGGCATCTGGGGCCCGCACCGGCCAGAGAGAGCTATCTCGACACCGGCAAGGTGCTGAAGATTGCCAAAGAGGCGCGCGCCGATGCCATCCATCCCGGTTACGGCTTTCTGTCGGAAAACAGCGATTTTGCCACCGCCTGCGAACAGCGCGGCCTGCGCTTTGTCGGCCCAAGCGGCGCCGCCATTCTCGCCATGGGCGACAAATCGGGCGCCAAGGCGCTGATGCAGGCTGCCGGCGTACCTGTGCTGCCCGGCTATCACGGCACGGATCATCGACCGGACTTCTTGCGCGATCAGGCGAGCCTGATTGGCTTCCCGCTGCTTATCAAAGCGGCCAGTGGCGGCGGTGGCAAGGGGATGCGCCGGGTCGATCAGCTGGCTGACTTTGACGAGTCGCTGGCGGCAGTCAAACGTGAAGCCAAGGCCGCCTTTGGCGACGATCTGGTGCTGCTGGAGCGCTATCTGCCCCGGGCTCGCCATGTTGAGGTGCAGGTCTTTGCCGATAGCCTCGGCAACGCCATCTATCTGGGGGACAGGGACTGCTCCTTGCAGCGACGCCATCAGAAGGTGATCGAAGAGGCGCCCGCCCCCGACATCCCTCCGGCTCTGCGCCGCGCCATGGGGGAGGCAGCCGTGGCCGCAGCCAAAGCCATCCACTATCAGGGGGCTGGCACCATCGAGTTCCTGCTCTGCAAGGATGAGTTCTTCTTTATGGAGATGAACACCCGGCTGCAGGTGGAGCATCCTGTCACCGAAGCGGTGACCGGGCAGGATCTGGTGGCCTGGCAGCTGGCCGTAGCCGAAGGCAAGCCGCTGCCACTCACCCAGAAGGAAGTGGTGCTGCGCGGCCATGCGGTGGAGGCGCGCCTCTACGCCGAGGATGTGGCGGCCGGTTTTCTGCCTGCCAGCGGGCCTATCCACTGGCTCCATTGGCCGGATGGCGTGCGCATCGACACTGGCGTCACCGCTGGCGATGAGGTGAGCCCCTATTACGATCCCATGATCGCCAAGCTGATCGCCCACGGCCAGAGCCGCACCGAGGCGTTCGCCAAACTGGCCGATGCGCTGGCGGCACTGGATCTCGGGCCGCTGGCGCACAACGGTCCTCTGCTGCTGCGCCTGTGTGAAGAGCCCGACGTCCTGGCCATGGGCCACCATACCCAGTGGCCCATCCCTACCACAGCACAACCCATTCCTGAGCTCGCCTGGCCGCTGGCCGCCCTCTGGCTGGCGAGCCGCCCTGCGGGCACCTCCCCCTGGCAGCAAGCCTGCGGATTTCGGCTGGGGCCGGATCGCTGCTGGACAGCGGCGGTGCGCATCGGTGATGAACACCGGGTATTGACCCTTAACGATCATGGCGGCCAGTTTGAGTGGCAAGGGGAGACTCATTGCTACCAGAGAGGTGACGATAATATCCGGCTGCAGCAGGGTGGCGGCTGGCAACAGATCCCCATTCAGACGGTCGCAGGCTCGGAGGCAGCCTTCATCATGACCCTGGGGGGCCAGCGCATCCGCTTCGCGGCCGATGATCGGCAGCACAGCCACCACCATGAGCAGGCAAACGAGAAGGCGCAGGGCGCCATCGCCCCCATGCACGGCATCGTGGTAGCCGTGCTGATCGAGCAGGGGCAAACGGTTAGCAAGGGGCAACCCCTGCTGGTGCTGGAGGCGATGAAGATGGAACACCAGTTGCGTGCAGAGCGGGACGGGGTAATTGAAGCCCTGCAGTGCAAACAGGGCGAGCAGGTAAGCCAGGGAACCGTGCTGGTGCGCTTTGCCGAAGAGATTGCCACACAGGAGGAACACCCATGAACCGATCACAGGACGTCCGTGACGACAGGGTCAGTCTGGTGGAGATGGGGCCGCGAGATGGCCTGCAAAATGAAGCTGCGCCCCTCTCCCTGGTACATCGGCTGGAGCTGATCCAGCGCCTTACCGACAGCGGCCTGCAACGCATCGAGGTGGGAGCCTTTGTCTCTGCCAAAAAAGTGCCGCAGATGGCGGACTCCGCAGCGCTGTTCGAGGCACTGCCGCGCAAGGGCTCAACCCGTTACGGCGCTCTGGTGCCCAATCTGCAAGGCTTGCAGGCAGCCATTGCCGCCCGCGCCGATGAGATTGGCCTCTTCACCGCCTGCTCCGACGGTTTTACCCGCGCCAATATCGGCATCAGCGTGGAGGAGTCGCTGGTGCGCTTCGCCCCGCTGGTGCAGGAGGCGCGCCGCCTTGGCATCAAGGTGCGTGGCTACCTCTCCACCGTCATCGCCTGCCCGTTTGATGGCCCGACCCGCCCGAAACGAGTCGCCGCCATGGCCGAACAGTTACTGGATCTCGGCTGCCACGAAATTTCGCTGGGGGACACCATCGGCGTCGGCACTCCGGGCACGGTGGCCCCCATGCTGGATGCGGTGCTGCACGAGATCCCGGCGGGGCGACTCGCGGTCCATTTTCACGACACCTACGGTCAGGGGTTGGCCAACCTGCTACCCGCGCTGGAGCGTGGCATTCGCACCATCGACTGCTCGGTGGCGGGGCTTGGCGGCTGTCCCTATGCGCCGGGCGCCTCTGGCAATGTGGCGTCAGAAGAGGTGGTCTACCTGCTACACGGCCTTGGCATGACGACGGGGGTGGATCTCGACAAACTGGCGGCCACCGGCCAGTGGGTGAGCGAGCAGCTCGACCGCCCCAATGGCTCGCAGGTCGGTCAGGCCCTGCACGCCAATGCCGAGCGGCTGCGTGCCCGCCTCTGCCAGCCACACGCCCAGCAACAGGAGTCATGACCATGTCCCGTTCCCTGCCCGGCAAGGAGATCACCTACAGCATCTCGGAGCTGGCCCACGAGTTCGATGTCACGCCGCGCACCATCCGCTACTACGAGGATGAGGGGCTGCTCACCCCGCTGCGGGAGGGGCAAACCCGCATCTACAGCCATCGGGACAAGATCCGGCTCAAGTTGACCCTGCGCGGCAAACGGCTGGGGTTTAGCCTGGCCGAGATCCGCGAGCTGTTCGATATGTACGACACCGACAAATCGAGCAAAACCCAGCTCCACTCCATGATCCAGCTGATCGAGGCAAGACGCGGCGCCCTGCGCCAGCAACTGGAGGATATCCAGATGGTGATGGCCGAGCTGGAAGCCGCCGAACAGCGCTGTGTTAATTCCCTTAACAGCTTGAAAACTGGCGCAGATTAACCGAATCTGGGAGCAAGCTATTGCCTTGGGGATCCCATGAGATATTGGTGCTGGTTTTTGCTCTTGTTCAGCCTCTCTGGCTGGAGCCATCCCTTCATCAAGGTTGGTGGATACCCCTATGCCCCCTTCGTGGTCAAACTCCCCAATTCCCGCTATGAAGGACTGACCCTGGAGCTTATCGACCAGCTCAATGCCGTACAGAAAGAGGTGACCTTCGTCTTTGTCCCCACCTCGGCCGCCAACCGTTACAAGGCGCTCGATCTGGGCCGTTTCTCGCTGATGCTGTTTGAAGACACCAAGTGGGGCTGGGACACAGATAAATTCAAGATGACAGCACCCTTCCTCGGTGGTGGCGAGGTCTATGTGGCCCTGAACAAAACGGGTCGGGATCAGCGCTTTTTTGACGATCCTGCCAGCCATCACCTCATCGGGGTGACCGGCTACCACTACGGCGTTGGCCAGTTCAATGCCGATCCTCTCTACCTGCAGCGCAAGCTCAATATCACCCTGGTCAAAGACAATATCAGCGCCCTGCAAGCGCTACTCAAAGGACGTGGCGAGGTAGCCATTCTCAACGTTTCCTACCTTAACCAGTATCTGCTGGCCCACCCCGACACCGCCGACCAGCTGCTGATCTCGCAAAAATGGGATCAACAGTATCAACACCGAGCCATCCTTCACCCTGAGGCCCCCATTACCCCTGCCCAGCTGGAACAGTGGCTGGCTGCGCTGCAACAAAAGGGTGAACTGGATCGCCTTTGGACAAAGTACGGCGTACAACAGCACGCAACCCCATGATTACTATCCAGCTTTTCTGTACCATGGCGGGAACCAAATGGGAGTGCACCAAATGAACACCACCGAGCCCGCGTCCCCCAAGCTCCGCTTGCTGCGCTACCTTGCCTACGCTTTCCTGCTGCTTCTTATCCTGATGACCCTGCTGCTGTGGCAAACCCCCCGTCTGGTCCAGCGCTATCTGCCCGGCTGGCTGGCTGAGCACTATGGCCTGCAACTGACGCTGGGAGAGATTGACGTAGGGCTGCGCAACCCTTCTCTCACCCTCGGCGCGACTGCCCTGCTCGATGCCAAGCAGCAGCCCATCATCCGTTTTGAGCAGCTCTTTATCACCCCCGACCTGCAAGCCAGCTGGCAGCAGAAAGGGGTCGTGCTTTCCGCCGTCACCCTGACCAAACCCATGGTGCTGCTGCAACGGCTGACAGACAAAAAAGGGGATGTTCGACTCAATCTGACCGATGCGCTGGCCACCCTGCTCACCCCTGCGCCCTCCCCCGAGCCCGAAACAGCCAGCGCCCCGCTGCTGGTCGATATTGCCAGCGTCAATGTCACTGACGGGCATGTGCGCTATCAGGATCAGCGCAAGGAGAGCGAACCCGGCTGGTTGCCGCCCCTCAATCTGGAAAAAGTGACCCTCAAGCTCGATAACCTGCGCACCGAGGCAAATCACCCGACCGCCTATCAGCTGAACGCCGCCATCAACGGCAAAAGCAGCCTCGCTGCCCACGGCAAACTCGATGTGATGAGCGGCATGGGTCAGGGTAAGGTGAGCCTCAAGCAGGTCGACCTGAAACCCTTCGCCCCGCTCTGGGCACCCTATCTCAAGCTGGATCTGGCCAAGGGCCACGCCAATGCAGAGCTGGAGTACCAGCTTAAAGAGGGCAAGCAAGGGGTACTGTGGCAATTGTCCAAAGGCAAGCTGACGCTGGACAACTGGCAGCTTAAAAAACACAAGGGCGACGAATTTGCCCGCTTCGGCCAGTTGGCCCTTAGCGAGCTGGCGGTCGATGGCCAGAAACAGTCGCTCCAGATCGGCAAGGTGACCCTGCAACAGCCCCTGCTCAAGGCCACCCTCAACCCACAGCAGGAGCTTGATCTGGCTGACTTGCTGATTGAACAGGCTCCCGCCAAGCCCGTCAAAGGGGCCCACGCCGCAAACGAGGTGGCCAACAATGCGGCGCCCAAGTCGGCACAACAAGCAAAAACAGCCGGTAACAGCAAGAAGCACGGGGCAGACAAACCCTGGCAGTGGCAGATCAAGCAGATCCTTATCGACAAGGGCGATCTCACTCTCACCGAATCGAGCAGCGGCAAACCGCAGGCACGCCAGCTCTCCGGCCTCAAGCTGGCGTTGGGGCCACTGGGCAGCAAGGGGGAGCAACCGAGCAAACTGACTCTGGCCACCCACTTCAACCAGAGCAGCCCCCTCGCCTTTGATGGCCAACTGACCCTGACTCCTTTCACCTTAAGCGGCGACATCAACCAGCAGGGGCTGCCCCTGACGCTGGCACAGCCCTATCTGGCCGATCTGGTACGCATCAAGGTGCAAAACGGGCTGCTGAGCAGCAAGACCCGCCTTGATCTCGCCACCACCGCCCAGGGAGATCTGAGCAAGCTGACCCTGCAGGGGGGGCTCGATATCAACGGGCTCAAAGTAGTCGATCGGGCAGACAATCAGCGGCTGCTGGAGTTCAACACCCTGGCTCTCACCGGTCTGACGTACGACGGCATCAGCCAGCAGATGCGGATCAAGGACATTGCTCTGAACAAGCCCTTCGCCCGCATCGAGATCAACGAAGATGGCACCACCAACCTGCAACAGCTGCTGTTGCCACAACCGGCGGCAGCAAAAAGTACTGAAGCAAAGGCAGGCAGCAAGGCTCCCGACTTTCGTTTCACCATTGACCAGCTGCGCACCGAGCAGGGCAACCTGCGCTTTGCCGACCGCAGCCTGAGCCAAGATTTTGTGGCCGATATCGCCTCGCTGGGCGGCCAGAGCCGTCATATCAGCAATATTCCGGGGCAACGCTCCGATCTCGCCTTCAACGGCAAGGTGGATCGCTATGCGCCAGTGACCATTCGCGGCGGTACCAACCTGCTGGTGGCCAACCCTATCCTCGACATCGCGGTCGCCTTCCACAACCTAGAGCTCACCACCTTTACCCCTTATTCGGGCACCTATGCGGGTTATGCCATCGACAAGGGGCAGCTCTCCATGAAGCTGCACTACAAGCTGGAGGGCAACCGGCTGGAGGGAGATAACGACATCACCATCAAGAAGCTGCAACTGGGCGAGAAGATCAAGAGCGATCAGGCCAAGGATCTGCCGCTGGGGCTGGCCATCGCCCTGCTGAGCGATGCCAACGGGGTGATACAGATGAACCTCAAGGTGAAGGGCGATCTCGATCAACCGGACTTCAGCATCGGCAATATCTTCTGGGATGTGCTGGGCAACACACTGAGCAAGGCGATCACCTCCCCCTTCTCCCTGCTCGCCTCGCTGGCCGATGGCACCGAAGATCTCGACGAACTTCCCTTCCTGCCGGGGGATCCCGATCTCACCCCCACCCAGCAGGAGAAACTGGTCAAGCTGGCGCAGGCCCTCAAGGATAGACCCAAGCTCAGCATGAACATTCGCGGCAAGGTCAACTTCAACGAGGAGCGCCCCATCCTGCAACGGCAAAAGCTGGAGCGGGTACTGGCCAAGCTCACCGGCAATCAGGCGGATCTCGACCTGCTGGAACAGGACTCAGCCCTGCAAGAGGCGCTGGCCCAGGCCTATGAAGAGCGCTTTGGCGAAGATCTGGATGATCTGGCGGACCGCCTCCATCTGAATGAAGAGAGCGCGGCACTGCGGGCCCAGGCGGTGATCCTGCTGCGGGATCAGCAGCTCATCACCGCCAAATCCCTGCGCAATCTCGCCATGCGCCGGGCGCAAAATACCAAGGAGTTTCTGGTCGACAGCCAGGGGATCGCCCCGGAGCGGCTGTTCGTGCTCGACAGCCAGGTCAAGGAAGAGGACAAGGAAGCCAAAGTGATCCTGACACTGGATCAGTGACGCCGCCGCACTTCGTAAAAAGCGTAATAAAAATACAACCCCTCAACTATTTTGACACCTTTTGCTCACCAAACAGCCTGCCTTGGTGAGCATTTGGCCTCTGATGCAAATAATCACGTAGTTTTTTTACGATTTATCCCCCTTGCCCCCTTGCGGGCGCGCCGCAGCCTGCCTAAAATCGCGCGTCTTTTGTTAACCCCCACCTCTATTTTTGGAGAACGCCACGTGAGCGAAAAATTGGCCAACCCTGCCCCTCTGGGTCTGATGGGTTTCGGTATGACCACCATCCTGCTGAACATCCATAACGCAGGTTTCTTCCCCATCAGCGCCATGATCCTGGCCATGGGCCTGTGCTACGGCGGCATCGCCCAGATCATTGCTGGCATCATGGAATACAAGCGTGGCAACACCTTCGGTGTGACCGCGTTCACCTCCTACGGCCTGTTCTGGCTGAGCTTGGTTGTCCTGCTCGTCATGCCGACCATGGGTCTGGCCGAAGCCACTCCGCACGCCTATATGGGTTGGTATCTGCTGATGTGGGGCATGTTCACCCTGTTCATGCTGGTTGGCACCATCAACTACCCGCGCGCCAAGCAGTTCGTGTTCGCCTCCCTGACCGTGCTGTTCTTCCTGCTGGCCGCCCGTGACTTCACCGGCAGCACCCTGATCGGCACCATCGCCGGTTTCGAAGGCATCATCTGTGGCGCCAGCGCCATCTACCTGGCCATGGCCACCGTTATTAACGAGCAGTTCGGCCGCACCGTGATGCCAATCGGCGATCACAAGAAAGCCGCCGCAGTACAGCTGAAAGCCGCTGCCTGATAGGCAAGCCACTCAGATTGTGAAAAAGGCACCCTCGGGTGCCTTTTTGCTATTTCGCAAAGCTGACGTTCCTGCGCACACATTTTCCCTTTTCAGCCCTACATCCGGATATCCGTCTCTAGCTATTCGGCACTCCTGACACACCCATTTGTGGATATATCCATCAACTAAATAAGGCTCTCACGGGCCACCACAAGGGATGCAGTTTGTTATTCGGTATGAAGCCGTATGATCACTCCCTTTTGTTGGCAACTGTCAGGTGAATACCATCTCCATACAAGTAATTAAAATCAAAGTGCCGACCAAGTTATCGGTACTTTTATCTCCCTATGTAAGTTAAAAATTCACTGCGGCGTTAAATCTAATATCCCAGAGGTCAAGGTCCTGACGCCCGATACTGTAATAACCGGTGATAACTTCAAAACGCTGATGACGCTGAGGGGCTACCGCCAGTGCAATCCGTGCAGATCCACTCCACGGAGTCGTACTTTCCATTGTCAGATTTTCATTCAGGATCTGACCATCATTGGGACGCTCAATATCATAACGAACCCCAAGACGCAGGGCCGGTATAATTTGAACACCATCGGTTGTGGTGAAAATACGACTGATATCCCCTGATGCTTCACTGGTGGCATATTCAAAAGAGTTTTCATTAACCCGCAATGTCACGTTATAAATCTGGTTTGCATAAGGCAATGAGCCTGTGTAATCAAACGCATCGGATTTATTGTGACTGTAAAAGAGGGCAAGCTTGGGCCGCAGCAGATATTCACCAACATCGTAGCCACCGGTCAGGTTGGCTGAGATCAACCCGGTCGTTGTCTTGAAACTCCCTTTAAGGACATCGAGTTCGGTATCGTTATCAGTTCGTCCCCATGCAGCCCAGCCATCCAGCAGCCAGTGCGTATCTAGCCTATAGCCGCCATATGGCCCAACAAAGAAGCTGTCCCCCTCATTTCGTACCGAACTGCCAAACGTGCCAAGGGAGGTTTTGCTATTGGCAAATGCAATACCGCCCAACCCGTCTTTACCAAGGGAGCTGTGTATACCGATCAAAAAGCTGTTGGCATGTCCGGATGTGTCTATCTCGTTACGATCATCGGAGACTCCGGTATGGCGTACATCAGTCCATACCTGCCACAACCCCTTTTGACTGGCAATATCTTCAAATTGGTCAAGCCCGACAACGACACGATCTGAAATACTGAGAGAGCCGCTCAAATAGCCCATCAAGGCATCTGCACTGATACTGGTCACAATATTGCGGATCGGGTCACTCCCACCACCGGTGCCACCATCACTACCACCATTGCTGCCATCCCCACCGCCGGTTCCGCCACCAGTTCCACCATTGCCGCCATCCCCACCTCCGGTTCCGCCACCACTTCCTCCATTGCTGCCGCCACCACCTCCGGTTCCGCCACCAGTGCCACCGTTACTGTCTCCCCCATCGATCGGGGGAATATTTGGAAATACCGGATTGGTCTGGTTTCTCGAATCGAGGAAGCAGTTGAAAGAACCATCCGCATTGAGGAGATCCAGTTTGTGAGTCCCGTTAAGGTCATCAAGTACTACAGGTGAGACACTCAAGTGCAACGACGCGCGGTTTGCATTCCAACTATCGATTTCAGATACCCCGGGAGCAGAGAGGCGAAAATTACCCCCGGAACCTGGACTTGAAAGCCATAGTGATACCGAATTGTCAGCCGAACGCCCAAGAAACTCTAGATGCTGCCCCGGTTGCCTGTTCGGGCAATCCGCCGCCCATGCTGTTGGTAAGCAGATACTGGTAAGGCAGCCAATTCCCAAAATACGTGAAATCATTATGTCCTCCTGACACTACGTTATCTCACTGACATCCTTGCATAACTTTTAGCATTACCCACTAACAGGTCACTCGATGCCATGGGTAAAGGAACAAATCAATCTGACAAGTTCAAATCGCAGACTATTTTAGTATCCACACTGTTTCTGGTCTCCTGTAATAAAATTCGTTTAGCGCCTGAATCGCGATGATTGATTAAATCAAACCACTTTAAAACGGCATTGTTTCCCAAATCAGCCAGCAAGTCATGACTTCGCCAGCCCCAGGTGACCGCTACACTCGGGGCTTTCTGACAGGTAGGCCAAGGGTATTCAGTTTATTTATGGCGCTGACATACGCCATGACTTCTCCCACTTGGCCGTTGTAGTTACGCAGACTGATTTTTCCCGCCAGCAACTGCTTGAACCGATACATTGCCGTCTCTGCCAGCGAGCGACGGTGATACCCCGATATCTTCTTCCAGTGCGCCAGCCCTTCCTTGCGCATTACCAGCACAGCCTCATTTCTTGGATGTCCCTTTTTCCAGAGTCCAGCGTTCTTGCGAGGCGGGATACAGGCTGTCGCCCCTTTGAGCGAGATAAGCTGATGGCTGGCTTTGCTGTCGTAGGCGCCATCCGCATAAACACGTCCCAGCTTACGCCGCAGAGGGTTGAGCAAGGTGGGCAACACCTCGGCATCATGGACATTTTCCAATGACACTTCTGCTGCCACGATATCGTGGGTTGCCGGGTCTACCGCCAGATGCAACTTGCGCCACACTCGCCGCTTCTCGGCGCCGTGTTTTCTGACCTTCCACTCGCCTTCGCCAAACACCTTCAGCCCGGTTGAATCGATAACCAGGTCGGTAATGCCTCCATTTGGGGGCTGTCGATAAGCCACTGTCACCGTGCGTGCTCGCTTGCTGACACAGCTATAGTCCGGCGCACACAGCGGTACGTTCATCAACTCGAACAGGGAGTCGAGTAGTCCCTGTGTTGCTCGCAGAGTGAGGTTGAAAATCCCCTTGAGCATCAGGAAGGTTGCGATGGTCTGGTCAGTGTAAAGCTGGCTGCGGCCCCGCCGCCCATGATGGTCGTGGTGAAACCAATTGTTCATGGCGGCGGCATCAACCCAGAAGGTGAGTGAACCACGGTTAATCAGGGACTTGTTGTATTGAGGCCAGTTGGTGATGGGGTGAAGCGACGTGCTCATGATGCAGATTTGAAGTGGATGCTGGTGATCAGATCACCAAGTTTTCAATTAGTTCCATTCAAACTGCATCAATTTGGGCAACAACGCCCTTTAAAACCCATAAAAAATGCCGCCCATCGGGCGGCATTTGTATTAGAGATAACGGGCTAACAGGAATTACCAGCCGGTTACTTCGCGCAAGGCCTTGCCGATATCGGCAAGCGACCGGACGGTTTTCACGCCAGCATCTTCCAGCGCGGCAAACTTCTCGGCGGCGGTACCCTTGCCACCGGAGATGATGGCGCCAGCGTGTCCCATCCGCTTGCCGGGAGGGGCAGTAACACCCGCGATATAGGAGACCACCGGCTTGGTGACGTGGGCCTTGATATAGGCGGCCGCGTCTTCCTCGGCGTTGCCGCCGATCTCGCCGATCATCACGATCGCTTCGGTCTGCGGGTCGTTCTGGAACATCTCCAGAATGTCGATAAAGTTGGAGCCCGGGATGGGGTCGCCACCGATACCGACGCAGGTGGACTGGCCAAAGCCCTCGTCAGTGGTCTGCTTGACCGCTTCGTAGGTCAGGGTGCCGGAGCGGGAGACGATGCCCACCTTGCCCGGCTTGTGAATGTGGCCCGGCATGATGCCGATCTTGCACTCACCTGGGGTGATAACGCCCGGGCAGTTGGGGCCGATCATCCGCACGCCGGTCTCTTGCAGCTTCACTTTGACATCCAGCATATCCAGCGTCGGGATGCCTTCGGTGATGGTGACGATGAGCTTGATGCCCGCGTCGATCGCTTCCAGGATGGCATCCTTGCAGAACGGCGCCGGCACATAGATGACGGAGGCGGTGGCGCCGGTTGCTTCGACCGCGTCACGGACGGTGTTGAACACCGGCAGGCCCAGATGGGTGGTGCCACCCTTACCCGGAGAGACGCCACCCACCAGCTGGGTGCCGTAGGAGAGCGCCTGCTCGGAGTGGAAAGTACCCTGACCGCCGGTAAAGCCCTGGCAGATGACTCGGGTGTCCTTGTTGATCAGTACGCTCATCAGTTGGCCTCCGCTGCTTTGACGACTTGCTGCGCGGCATCGGTCAGACTCTTGGCCGCAATGATGTTGAGGCCGCTCTCGGCCAGCTTGATACCACCCAGCTCGGCGTTGTTGCCTTCCAGACGGACCACGACGGGCACCTTGACCCCCACTTCCTTGACCGCACCTATGATGCCTTCCGCGATCATGTCGCAGCGCACGATGCCGCCGAAGATATTGACCAGCACCGCTTTGACGTTGCTGTCGGAGAGGATGATCTTGAACGCCTCGGTTACGCGCTCTTTGGTGGCGCCACCGCCGACGTCAAGGAAGTTGGCCGGCTTGCCGCCGTGCAGGTTGACGATGTCCATGGTGCCCATGGCCAGACCCGCGCCGTTGACCATGCAGCCGATGTTGCCATCGAGGGCCACATAGTTGAGCTCCCACTGGGCGGCGTGCGCTTCGCGGGGGTCATCTTGTGACGGGTCGTGCATCTCGCGCAGCTTGGGCTGACGAAACAGTGCGTTGGCATCGATGTTGATCTTGCCATCCAGGCAGTGCAGGTTGCCCTGCGCGGTGATCACCAGCGGGTTGATCTCCAGCAGCGCGAAATCGCAATCCAGGAACATCTGGCCCAGACCCATGAAGATCTTGGTGAACTGTTTGATCTGATCGCCGACCAGACCCAGTTTGAAGGCCAGTTCGCGGGCCTGATAAGCCTGCGGACCCACCAACGGATCGATAGCCGCCTTGTGGATCAGATGGGGGGTTTCGTGGGCGATCTTCTCGATATCCACGCCACCTTCAGTCGATGCCATGAAGACTACGCGGCGCGAACCACGGTCAACCACGGCGCCCAGGTAGAGCTCTTTGGCGATGTCGGTGCAAGATTCCACCAGGATCTTGGTGACCGGTTGGCCGTTGGCGTCGGTCTGGTAGGTCACCAGATTTTTACCAAGCCAGTTCTGGGCAAAAGCACGGATCTCATCCTTGCTCTTGGCCACTTTCACGCCGCCCGCTTTACCGCGGCCACCGGCGTGTACCTGGCATTTGACGACCCAGGTATTGCCGCCAATCTTGTCGGCCGCTTCGGCCGCTTCTTGTGGGGTAGCACAGGCATAACCTTCGGAGACCGGCAGGCCATACTCGGCAAACAGCTGTTTTGCCTGATATTCATGCAGATTCATAGATGCTCTATCCGTGTTGTAGGTATTTCCGTCCGGGGCTGGTGTTTCTCAATCCCCTGTGAATGGGGGCCTGGGCGGCCCCTCGTTATCTTTCAATCGCTCGGGTATTACTCAAACGTCCAGCAGCACATCCGGCTCGGGGCGCAAACCCCTTGCCCGGGTGCCACAGGCTTAGACGTCCAGCAACAGACGGGTCGGGTCTTCCAGCAGCTCCTTGACGGAGACCAGGAAGCCTACCGATTCGCGTCCGTCGATGAGACGGTGATCGTAGGAGAGCGCCAGATACATCATCGGCAGGATCTCGACCTTGCCGTCAACGGCCATCGGGCGATCCTGGATCTTGTGCATGCCCAGAATGGCGCTCTGGGGCGGGTTGATGATCGGGGTGGACATCAGGGAGCCGAACACACCACCGTTGGTGATGGTGAAGTTGCCGCCAGTCAGTTCATCCACGGTCAGCTTGCCGTCACGGCCCTTACCCGCCAGATCCTTGATGGCCTTCTCGATGTCCGCCAGGCTCATGTTGTCACAGTCGCGCAGCACCGGCGTCACCAGACCACGGGGGGTAGATACGGCGATGCTGACGTCGAAGTAGTTGTGGTAAACCACGTCATCACCATCGAGCGCCGCGTTTACTTCCGGATAGCGCTTGAGGGACTCCACCACCGCCTTCACGTAGAAGGACATAAAGCCGAGCTTGATGCCGTGCTTCTTCTCGAAGATCTCGCCGTACTGCTTGCGCAGATCCATGATGGGCTTCATGTTGACCTCGTTGAAGGTGGTCAGCATGGCGGTGGTGTTTTTCGCTTCCAGCAGACGCTCGGCAATGCGCTTGCGCATACGGGTCATCGGTACCCGCTTGTCGGTACGATCACCCAGCGGGGCAACCTTGGCTGCCGGGGCTGCAGTTGCGACCGGTGCGGCTGTCGCAGGCTGGCTCTTGGCCTTGATGAAGGCTTCCACATCATCCTTGGTGATGCGACCGCCTTTGCCGGTACCGGTCAGCTTGGTCACGTCGATGTCGTGCTCGCCAATCAGGCGGCGCACCGAGGGGCTCAAGCCATCGGCACCATCATCGGCCACCGCTTCAGCGGGTTTCTCTTTGGTCTCTTCACCGGCCACCGGAGCGGCGGTGAGGATGGCAATCAGTTGACGGGACAACACAGTCGCCCCTTCCCCTTGCAGAATATCCCCCAGCACACCGGCTTGCGGTGCCGGCACTTCCAGCACCACCTTGTCGGTCTCGATGTCGACCAGCACTTCGTCACGGGCGACCAGATCGCCCGGTTTTTTGTGCCAGGTGGCGATAGTGGCATCCGCCACTGATTCCGGCAGATCCGGTACCTTGATTTCGATAGTCATCCAATCAGTTCCTTTTTACTTCTATGCCAGAGGCTTTACAGGGTAAGGGCATCTTCCACCAAGGCTTTCTGCTGCTTGGCGTGGACAGACATGTAACCGACGGCCGGTGAGGCTGACGCGGGGCGACCGGCATAACGCAGGGTGGCTCCGGCTGGCAGCACGCCATCGTAGTGGTGACGGGTGCAGTACCAGGCGCCCTGGTTCTGCGGCTCTTCCTGACACCAGACAAAGTCGGTGACGTGGCTGTAATCGGCCAGAATGGCGCGCACTTCCTCTTCCGGGAAGGGGTAGAGCTGCTCAATTCGTACCAGTGCCACATCTTGCTGCTCGGCCTTGCGACGGGCATCGAGCAGGTCGTAGTAGACCTTGCCGGAGCAGAAGACCACGCGCTTGACCGCTTTCGGATCCAGCGCATCGATCTCGCCGATGGCGTTCTGGAAGGTGCCTTCCGCCAGCTCTTCGAGCTTGCTCACCGCCAGCGGATGGCGCAGCAGGGATTTGGGCGTCATGACGATCAGCGGACGGCGCATCGGGCGCACAACCTGACGACGCAGCATATGGAACACCTGCGCCGGGGTAGAGGGCACGCACACCTGCATGTTGTGCTGGGCACACATCTGCAGATAACGCTCCAGACGGGCGGAGGAGTGCTCCGGGCCCTGCCCCTCGTAACCGTGCGGCAGCAACATGGTCAGGCCGCACATCCGGCCCCACTTCTGCTCACCGGAGGAGAGGAACTGATCCACCACTACCTGAGCACAGTTGGCGAAGTCGCCGAACTGGGCTTCCCAGATGGTGAGGCCAGCCGGCTCGGCGCTGGCGTAGCCATATTCAAAGGCCAGTACCGCGTTCTCGGTCAGCACAGAGTCATACACCTCGAACGGGCCTTGCTCGTCGTGCAGGTTGCACAGCGGGGTATAGGTGCTGGCATCGGTCTGGCTGTGCAGCACGGCGTGGCGGTGGAAGAAGGTGCCACGGCCGGAGTCTTCACCGGTAAAGCGGATGCGGGACCCTTTGTCCACCAGAGTGGCGTAGGCCAGGGTCTCGGCAAAGCCCCAATCCACCAGCTTCTCGCCAGCGGCCATCAGACGGCGGTCTTCGTAAATCTTCTCGACCTGACGCTGCAGCACGTGGGTCGCCGGATACTGGCTCACCCGCTCGCCGAGGCTCTTGAGGTGATCCATCGGCACGGCACTCTCATAGGCCATGTTCCAGTCGTGGCCCAGATAAGGGGTCCAGTCGACGGAGTGCAGCTCCATCGGCCGCCACTCTTTGCTTACGCGCTCGCCGCGATCCAGCGCTTCGCGATACTCGTTGACCAGTTCGGTCGCCCGCTCCTGAGCGAGGCTCCCCTCGGCCACCAGCTGATCGGCGTAGATCTTGCGCGGGGTCGGGTGCTGCTTGATCTTCTGGTACATCAGCGGCTGGGTCGCGCTCGGCTCGTCCGCTTCGTTGTGACCGTGACGACGGTAGCAGACCAGTTCGATCACCACGTCGCGTTTGAAGGTATTGCGGTAATCCAAGGCAATCTGGGTCACCAGCACCACGGCTTCCGGATCATCCCCGTTGACGTGCAGCACCGGCGCCTGCACCGCCTTGGCGATGTCGGTGCAATATTCGGTGGAACGCAGGTCACGGATATAGGAGGTGGTGAAACCAACCTGGTTGTTGATGACGATGCGCACCGTCCCGCCGACACCATAGGCGCGGGTCTGGGACATGTTGAAGGTCTCGGCCACCACGCCCTGACCGGCCATGGCCGAGTCACCGTGAATGGTGATGGGCAACACGCTGGAGCCATCCTTGTCACCGCGACGATCCATCCGGGCACGGACCGAGCCGATGACCACAGGGTTGACGATCTCGAGGTGAGAGGGGTTGAACGCCAGCGCAAGGTGGACGTTGCCACCCGGGGTGGCGAAGTCGGAGGAGAAGCCCATATGGTACTTCACATCACCGGTGCCCCAGGATTCGCCATGCTTGCCGGCAAACTCGTCAAACAGATCCTGAGCTCGCTTGCCCAGCACGTTGATCAGCACGTTGAGACGACCGCGGTGGGCCATACCGATAACGGCCTCTTTGCAGCCCTGCTCACCGGCGCGACGGATCAACTCCTTGAGCATGGGGATCATGGCGTCGCCACCTTCCAGGGAAAAGCGCTTGGCTCCCGGGAACTTGGCACCCAGATATTTCTCCAGCCCTTCGGCGGCGGTCAGGCTCTCGAGGAAACGGGTCTTCTCTTCGAGGGTGTAGCTCCCCTTCCCTTCAATGGATTCGAGACGCTGTTGTAGCCAGCGCTTCTCTTCCGTGGAGGTAAGGTGCATGTAGTCGGCGCCTATGCTGCCGCAATAGGTCTTCTTCAGCGAGGCGTAGAGGTCGGAGAGCACCATGGTCTCGCGACCGATGGCGTAGGAGCCCACATTGAAGGTGGCCTCCATATCTGCGCCCTGCAGGTTGTGGAACGCAGGATCCAGTTCGGCAACGGTTTCACGCTGCCACAGGCCCAGCGGGTCCAGATTGGCATTCTGGTGACCACGGAAACGGAAGGCGTTGATCAGCTGCAATACCCGCACCTGCTTGGCATCCACTTGCGGATCGGAGACGGGGGCACTGTAGCGAGAGGGATCCTTGGCCAGACGACGGAAATAATCGCGGACCTGGGAGTGGGGTTGTTCAACCGCATGGCCATTGACCTGGGGCAGCTCGCTAAACAGGCTGCGCCACTCGTCGGACACGGAGTCAGGATTTTCCAGGAAGGATTCGTACAAATCCTCGATATAGCTTGCATTCGCACCAGCCAGGTGAGATGACTCCAACCAGGCCTTCATCACGCCGTTATGCATTTCTATCCCTTGTACTTCTTGTTACTGCTGCGCAGCTTGTAGGGGTCAAATAGCCATCCTGCCACGGGTGGGATGGCTATCCAGAGGTCGGGCCAGCACCTGGCCGGCCCTGATACTAAACAGCCCGATTGAGCAACATCGACTTGATCTGGCCAATCGCCTTGGTCGGGTTCAAGCCTTTCGGACAGACGTTCACGCAGTTCATGATGCCATGGCAGCGGAACACGCTGAAGGCGTCGTCCAGATTCCCCAGTCGTTCGGTGGTCGCGGTGTCGCGGCTGTCAGCCAGCCAACGGTAGGCGGCGAGCAGCCCGGCCGGACCGATGAACTTGTCGGGATTCCACCAGAAGGAGGGGCACGAAGTGGAGCAGCAGGCACAGAGAATGCACTCGTACAGGCCGTCAAGCTTGGCGCGCTCTTCGGGGGATTGCAGGTGCTCACGCACCGGCGGCAACTTGTCATCATTGATGAGGAAGGGTTTGACCTTCTCCCACTGGGTGTAGAACTGGGTCATGTCGATCACCAGATCACGGATCACCGGCAGGCCGGGCAAGGGGCGGATAACGACGTTATTGCCCTTCTTCAGCAGGTCGGAGAGCGGGGTGATACAGGCAAGACCGTTCTTGCCATTCATGTTGAGACCGTCTGATCCACAGACCCCTTCGCGGCAAGAGCGGCGGAAGGCGAGCGTGGGATCCAGCTCTTTCAACTGGATCAGTACGTCGAGCACCATCATGTCGGAACCTTCAGGAATATCAAGACGATATTCCTTCATATGGGGGACGTTATCAACATCCGGATTATATCTGTAGACAGAGAATGTGACGTTCATAGGGCTGGCTCCGCAATCAGTAAGTCCGGACCTTGGGCGGGAACGCCTCACGGGTCTTGGGTGACATGTTGACAGCGCGACGGGTCATGGACTCGGTGTCCGGATGATAGAGGCTGTGGCACAGCCAGTTCTCATCGTCGCGATCCGGGAAGTCGAAGCGGCAGTGAGCACCGCGACTCTCGGTACGGAAGTTGGCGGCAACCGCCGTGGCAAACGCCGTCTCCATCAGGTTGTCCAGCTCCAGGCACTCGATGCGCTGGGTGTTGAACTCTTTGGAGGTGTCATCCAGACGGGCTGACTTGAGGCGTTCGCGGATAACCTTGAGCTCGGCCAACCCTTCTGCCATCGCCGCACCTTCACGGAATACAGAGAAGTTGTTCTGCATGCAGCGCTGCAGGTCTTTGCGGATCTGCACCGGGTCTTCCCCGTCACGGCAATTTTCCCAGCGGTTGAAGCGGGACAATGCGGCATCCAGATCCGACTCGGAAGCATCGCGGCCGTGATCCATCTCGCCCAGGGTGTTGACCAGATGCATGCCGGCCGCGCGGCCGAACACCACCAGATCCAGCAGGGAGTTGCCACCCAGACGGTTGGCACCGTGTACGGAGACGCAGGCAATCTCGCCCACCGCAAACAGACCGACTACCGGCACATCGTTGCCGTTCTTGTCCTGGGTCAGGCACTGGCCATTCACGTTGGTCGGCACGCCGCCCATCATGTAGTGGCAGGTCGGGATGATCGGGATCGGCTCTTTGACCGGATCCACGTGGGCGAAGGTGCGGGAGAGTTCGCAGATCCCCGGCAGACGGGATTCCAGCACCTCTTTGCCGAGGTGATCCAGCTTCAGCTTGATGTGCGGGCCCCAGGGACCATCGCAGCCACGGCCTTCACGGATCTCGATCATGATGGAGCGGGCCACCACGTCGCGACCGGCCAAGTCCTTGGCGTTTGGCGCGTAACGCTCCATGAAGCGCTCGCCATCCTTATTGAGCAGATAGCCGCCTTCACCACGACAGCCTTCGGTTACCAGCACCCCTGCCCCGGCGATGCCGGTCGGGTGGAACTGCCACATCTCCATGTCCTGCACGCCGACCCCGGCGCGCAGCGCCATGCCGACACCGTCACCGGTGTTGATGTGGGCGTTGGTGGTGGACTGGTAGATGCGACCGGCGCCGCCAGTGGCCAGCACGGTAGCCTTGGCCTTGAAGTAGACGACTTCACCGCTCTCCATGTCGATGGCGGTACAACCCACCACGTGGCCATCCTGGTTCTTCACCAGATCCAGCGCATACCACTCGGAGAAGACGGTGGTCTTGTTCTTGACGTTCTGCTGATAGAGGGTATGCAGCAGGGCGTGGCCGGTACGGTCGGCCGCAGCGGCAGTACGGGCAGCCTGCTCGCCACCGAAATTCTTGGACTGACCACCAAACGGACGCTGGTAGACAGACCCGTTGTCGAAACGGGAGAAGGGCAGCCCCATGTTCTCCAGCTCATAGATAGCCTCGGGGCCGGTTTTGCACATGTACTCGATGGCTTCCTGATCACCGATGTAATCGGAACCTTTTACCGTGTCATACATATGCCACTGCCAGTTGTCGTCGTGGGCATTGCCCAGCGCAACCGTGATCCCGCCCTGGGCGGAGACAGTGTGAGAACGGGTTGGAAAAACCTTGGACAACAGAGCGCAGCTCTTGCCGGACTGGGCAATCTGCAGCGCGGCGCGCATACCGGCACCACCGGCACCAATCACCACCGCATCAAATTCACGAGTTGGAATAGTCACCTTACACACCCCACAGCACGACGAAACCCGTCATCAGATAGACAAACAGCACCACGACCAGGGCAAATTGCAGCGCCCCGCGCAGCCCTACCGGCTTGATATAGTCAGTCAGCACCTGCCACAGACCAATCCAGGCGTGGATCAGTACGCAGAGCAGGGTCAACAGGGTGAATACCTTGGTGAATGTTTTGGCGAAGAAGCCTGCCCACACCTCGTAGGTGATGTCGTTGAACGCGACAAAGCCCACCAGATAGAGGACATAACAGGTCATGATGAGGGCGGTGGCGCGGATCAGGATGTAATCGTGAACGCCGCTGCGCCCGAAGGTTGCAGAATTGGTTACCATACAAGCACTCCCGCCAATACAGCCAGGATCGCGGTGATCACGAAGGCCACGCGGGCGCTCTGATTGCCGGATTCCAGCTCTTCCCAATAGCCCATATCCATGACCAGATGACGCAAGCCGCCCACAATGTGGTATGCCAGCGCAGTCAGGATCCCCCACAGCACGAGTTTGACCAGGAAGTTGTCCATAATGGCAACCACGGTTGCAAACCCTTCGGGAGAGGCGAGTGAAGTACCAAGCATCCACAGCAAGATGCCCAGTGCAACAAAGGTAATGACCCCTGAAACACGGTGCAGGATGGATGCAATAGCAGTGACAGGAAAGCTGATCGTCTGTAGGTCGAGGTTGACCGGTCTCTGTTTGTTTTTCACGCTTGCCCACTCAGCTCCATTGAGCACGTTAGTTATTGTTTTAACTCACACTTGAGGGCACGGAATGGTGATTGTTGGTTTTTTGTTACCAAAACACTCTGAAAAAGCCAAAACGCGAGTTTTCGGTTTCACATCAGGCTTTGCCAAAGCGTTTCAAACACCCGCAGCCATGACCCACGTGGCGCAGTATATCGGCGGCCTTAACCGAAGACAATCAATTAGCTACAAAGAAAACACAAAACCGCAAACTCGATCGCATATTTAATTTAACATTTCATTAATGCCATTAATGGGGTTCCAGCAAAATTGACATTGATAAGGAACTCTGTTTCAAATAAGGCGCTCCAGCCACTTCGGTATGGGTAACAACCTTTGCCAGCGTCATAAAAGTCGTAATAGAGTAGGACTGGAACCAAATTATAAAGAGCAAAGGAGACGTGCTATGGCTGATAAGATAGCCACCCTACACCTGCCCGGAAAAGATCCGGTCGAACTGCCGATCCTCTCCGGCACCATCGGCCCGGATGTCATCGATGTCAGAAAATTGGGATCACAGGGGTATTTCACCTTTGACCCCGGTTTTATGGCCACCGGTTCTTGCAAATCTGCCATTACCTACATTGACGGGGATCAGGGTGTCTTGCTGCACCGTGGTTACCCCATCGCCCAGTTGGCCACCCAGGCCACCTATCTGGAAGTCTGCTATATCCTGCTGTACGGCGAAGCGCCGACCAAGGCCCAATATGCCGAATTCGAACGCCTGGTCACCCGCCACACCATGGTGCACGAGCAGATAGCCTTCTTCTTCCGCGGCTTCCGTCGTGACTCCCACCCCATGGCCATCATGTGCGGTGTAGTCAGCGCCCTCTCCGCCTTCTATCACGATGCCCTCGACATCAATAACGAGCAGCATCGCGAGATCTGTGCCTTCCGTCTGCTCTCCAAGATGCCGACTCTGGCCGCCATGTGTTACAAGTACTCCATCGGCCAGCCGTTCATGCAGCCGCGTAACGCCCTCTCCTATGCCGGTAACTTCCTGCACATGATGTTTGGCGTGCCGACCGAAGAGTACAAGGTCAATCCCATCGTTGAACGCGCCATGGATCGTATCTTTACCCTCCATGCGGATCACGAGCAGAACGCCTCCACCTCCACCGTTCGTCTGGCTGGATCCTCCGGTGCCAACCCGTTCGCCTGTATCGCCGCGGGGATCGCCTCCCTGTGGGGACCGGCCCACGGTGGTGCCAACGAAGCCTGCCTGCGCATGCTGGAAGAGATCGGCTCGGTGGATCGCATCCCCGAGTACATCGCCAAGGCCAAGGACAAGAATGATCCGTTCCGTCTGATGGGCTTTGGTCACCGCGTCTACAAGAACCACGACCCTCGTGCCACTGTGATGCGCGAAACCTGCCACGAAGTACTGACCGAGCTGCAGATCAAGGATCCACTGCTGGACGTGGCCATGGAGCTGGAGCGTATTGCGCTCTCCGACCCCTACTTCGTCGAGAAGAAACTCTACCCGAACGTGGACTTCTACTCCGGCATCATCATGAAGGCGATCGGCATCCCGATGAGCATGTTCACCGTGATCTTCGCCATCTCCCGCACTATCGGCTGGATTGCCCACTGGAACGAGTTCCACTCAGACCCGGACAGCAAGATTGGTCGTCCACGCCAGCTCTACGTGGGCCACCCGCTGCGCGAGTTCACTCCACTCGAGCAGCGCTAACCACTGCGCTGATATGGTTTGTTACAAAGGCGGTCATTGACCGCCTTTTTGTTTGCCGCTCTAATGCCCCCTTTCGCGTTAAGGAGTCCATTATGAAACCACTGTTTATCAGCGCAGCCTTGCTGCTGACCGCCTGCCAGAGCGCCCCCGCATCGTCACAGGGGGAGACCCTCTATATCAACAGCCAGCTGGTCGATTGCGTCGGAGTTGGCCCAATGCAGTGCATGCAGCTTCGCAGTGATGAGCAGCAGCCCTGGACGCTGTTCTACCAGAATATTGAAGGTTTCCAGTTCGAGCCTGGCTATCGCTACCAGCTCACTGTCAGCAAGGAGCAGCTCACCGATGTGCCGGCCGATGCCCCCTCCGTGCGCTATCTGCTGATCAAGGTGGTGAACAAGGTCGCCAGCAAGTAACAAACACGATCAAAAAACGGGGGATGGCTGATGCCATCCCCCGTTGGTTTATGGGTACTGCGCCTCATCAGGCACAGTCAGGTCGGCGCCAACGCCATATGCAGCAGAGGATAGGGCTTGCCCTGACCATCCAGCGGCGAACGACCCGTCACGGTGAATCCCATCTTCAGATAGAAGCCCACCGCCTGTTCGTTCTGCTCGTTGACGTCAACCTGCGTCGCGCCGCCCTGCGTGATGGCATGAGCCACCAGCCGGCGACCCACGCCACAGCCGCGCGCCTCGGGAGCCACAAACAGCATCTCCAGCTTGCCCTCGTGCACTCCGCTAAAACCCGTAATCTGCCCCTCTTCTGTGCGGGCACTGTGCAGTGTCACCGCATCGAAGTAGTGCTCCAGAATAAGCGGTTTAAGCGCGAGGATCTCGGCCTCGGGCAGAAAGTGGTGGGTCGCCCGCACCGAAGCCTCCCACAGATCAATGAGGGTTTGATAATCTTCCCCGTTTGCGTGTGCAATCTGCATGGTTGTTTATCCACTTTTTAACATGACTAACCTTCAGCGTTGTTCGCATTCGTTACCCATGACGAGGAGCAAACATGATGATGGCCATTCCAATCAGCGCAATGAACGAACCAACAAGATCCCACATACTCGGCCGAATACCATCCACTAACCAAAGCCAGAAGATGGCGACGAAGATATACACACCGCCATATGCCGCATAGACACGCCCAGCAGCGGTAGGATGCAACGATAGTAGCCAGGCAAACAGCATGAGACTCAATCCTGCGGGGATCAGTAACCAGATGCTGCGACCCTGATTCAACCAGAGGTATGGCAAATAACAGCCAAGGATCTCGAAAAAAGCCGTAATCAGAAACAAGGCGATCGTTTTTAGCTCAAGCATGCGCGGCCTGTGCCCCCTGAAAAATGGGGAATACTAAAGCAAGCCACTGGAGAACGTAAGCCGAGCGATCTATTTGACCGTCCATTCAGGCAAACCTTCAGCAACAAACCTGAGCAGTCTGCCCGGCAGGAGCAGGGCAGACTGTGGTTGATTAGCGCGCCTGCACCGCCTGCAGCAGCACCGACATATCAGCGCCAAAGTGGCGGCTGCGGATCGCTTCGCGAATATCCGCTTCGCTATAACGGCTGCCTGGGTAGACCACTACGCAGGAGGTGTCGCCCGGTTTGAGGAAGTGGGTCTCGCCAAACGGGGTATAGCGGGTGGCACCGATACTGATCAGCGCATGGGGAGGATGTCCCGCCTGCGCCAGCAGCCCCTGAATGTGCTCCGCCGGCCCCTCATCCTGCTGATGATTAAACTTGTCGATGGCCCAGTCGAGCAGCTTGCCGTGGAAGTAGCTGTAGTCGATGGCGGCGCTGTCTACCCCGTAGGCGTGCAGCTCGCCATCGCGCTCCAGATAGCAAGCGATGCGATAGTCATCGAGCTCGCAACCGGCGACAAAACCGGAAAGCGGCAGCAGCTTGGCCGCCAACCCCTTGCTCTCTTCGCCCCAGTTCTTCTTCTCGCTGATCTTCTTGGCGTTGGGACGGCGGATGGAGCAGTCGTTATAGGCACCAAAGGCGCGGGGATGGATCGCCACCACCTGCTTGTCGGCATACTCCAGCTCGCACCAGAGGGCCACTTCCGGCTCGATCTGCACCTTCTCGTCACCGCTGACCGCCGCTTCCGGCAGGAAGATCGCCTTGTCGCTCAACGGGAATACCCCGAGCTGACCCGGATGGCCCGGCACAAAGAAGGGGAACAGCGCCTTGGGCGCCGTGGTGTCACGCACCACTACCGCTACGAAGTCCGATGCTTCACCCGCCTGCTCCAGGTGACCGGCGAAATTGCCCGCGACCCCGAGTCCGATAAATTTGCTCTCTGCTGCTATCTGCATCTTGCTCACCTGCATCTTGCCCACGCAAGGTAGCAGGCCCGTCGCCCACTACCGCTAAAGTGGCAAGATTAAACCACAAGGGCCCCGCCTTCGCCCAGTCCGGCCCTGTCGTGGTGTGCGCCAGTCCACTTTTTTATGGACGAGAAGGCTGTGGCGAACCAGCCCTTGTGCACTCTTTCAGCTATGTGGTCACCGCGCTGGAAACAGTGCGTTTCCGGCCTATCCCCTCTTTCTCCTTGGGACTCAACTTCATCTTTGTTAGGCTGCCTGCCACACAGGCTCACAGAGGGATCTTCTTGATGTCACAGGCGCACTTTCAGGGCCGCTTCGAAGTCGAGTTCAAATATCAGCTGACGGATCGCCCCGCCTTCCTCAAGGCACTGCTCGCCCTCAATCCGGAGATCATGCTGGAGGATAATCTGGAGCAGGATCGCTACTTCGACACCCCGGATGATGCCCTTGCCCAGGCTGGCAAAAGTCTGGCTATCCGCACCATGCAGCCCTCCGGCATCCAGCTCTGGATCGTCAAGGGGCCCGAGAAGGATCGCTGCGAGGCGGTCACTATCAATGATGCGGACAAGGCCGTCAGCATGCTCTTGACCATGAACTACCGGCAGATTCTCGTGATCACCAAAAGGCGCAGCATCTACTTCATTGGCCCGTTTCACGTCACCCTGGATCATCTGGCCGAGATCGGGGATTTTGCCGAGCTCGCCATCATGACCGATGACGAGGAACGCCTCCCGGCGTTTCGCCAGCAACTGATCGCGCTGGCAGATCAGTTGGGACTCTCTCCCGATGCGCAGGAGCCTCGCTCCTACCGCACCCTGCACATGCAGGCAATACACACCACACAACCAGAGGATGCAACTCAATGATCGACAAACTCGCCTGGCTCACCTTTAAAGATCAGCAGCTGCTCTGCGCCCGCTCCCACGGCAAGGACATCTATTACATCCCGGGCGGCAAGCGGGAACCGGGGGAGAGCGACGAGGCGGCACTGATCCGCGAGATTGAAGAGGAGCTGGCCGTCACCCTGCAGCCCGATACCCTGCGCTTTGCCTGCGAGTTCCGCGCTCAGGCCGATGGCAAACCGGCAGGAGTCGAGGTGAGACTGCGCTGCTACACCGGCGAAGCGAGCGGCACCCCGATCGCCTCGGCAGAAATTGCCGAGCTGCGCTGGCTCGACAGCTCTCACCTCGATGAGCTCTCCCCCGTCTCCCGCCTGCTGTTTACCTGGCTGGTTGAGCAGGAGCTGATCCGCTGACAAGCCGTACTCGCGGCGAGCATAAGTACCTACCTCATATGAACCAACGGTGGCAATCAGCTACATAACAGCGCAACGACAAGGATGTCAGATGAACATTGTGGAAGTTAAGAGCGCAGCAACCTACCAAAGTGCGCTCATCACCCTGCTGCAAGATTGTGTCGATAGCGGCGCCTCGGTCGGTTTTTTACCGCCGCTGACCACGGAGGAATCTACCCGCTACTGGCAAGGAGTTGAAGCGGATCTAGCGGCAGGTCACCGAAAGCTGTGGCTGGCCCTTGAGCAACAACAGCTCGTGGGAGCGGTTCAGCTCGCGCTCTGTGGCAAGGCCAACGGTCGCCACCGGGCCGAGGTGGAAAAACTGATGGTACTGCAAACGGCGAGAGGTAAAGGTGTCGGTCGTGCGCTGATGCAGGCCTTGGAACAAGGCGCCCATGCCGCGGGCCGTTCGCTGCTGGTGCTGGATACTCGCGCCGGTGATGTGGCCTCCCACCTCTATCGTCAACTCGGCTATCTGGAAGCGGGCCAGATCCCGATCTTTGCGCGCAACGCAGATGGCTCTCTTGCTGCGACCGTCATCTTCTACAAACCGCTCTGACCATCCCCTATCCCTTATCCAAATACAGCAGGGCCGCACCAAGCGGCCCTGCTTGTTGCCAGCGTGACTGTTTGTTGCAGCAATATGGCTTGCGACGGATTGCCACGATACGGCCATTGCGCCTGTATGCCTCAACACCGCCAATTGCTCGCCCCAAAATACAACCAAACAAACAGAAAGATTAATTAATGATTAAAACGCCCCCCTTTTCTGCTTCATCTATTGCCTCATCAGGCGTATCGTGAGAGACCCATTTGATAATCAAATCTATGTTGTTCACTGCCTTGAGGAATAATGGATGCCCACTTTGCCCCGTACAGTTACCTCCCCCAAAAAGTTCATCATCGGTCAACACCTTCTCCCGCAACTCCATGAGCACGTTAAAGATTTTGGTGACTATGCGTTGCTCATCAGCGATGAGTTCATTCTGGAGCGGGTACGGGAAGAAGCTTTGGCGGGGCTCCTGCAGGCAGGCCTCAGGGGAGTGGTCGACAAGTTTCGCTACGAATGCACCGAACAGGAGATCCACCGCCTGACCCACCTTGCAGAGCAATATGGTGCGAACGTGATTGTCGGGATCGGCGGCGGCAAGACGCTTGATGTCGCCAAGGCCGTGGCCTTCTATCTGCGCCGTCCGGTTGTACTGTTCCCGACGATTGCCTCCACGGATGCCCCCTGTACGGCGCTGGCGGTGATCTACAACCAGGCGGGTGAATTTGAACGCTATCTGTTCCTGCCGCAAAATCCGGACGTGGTGCTGGCTGACACTGCCATCATTGCCGCCGCCCCTCCCCGCTTCTTTTCCGCAGGCGTCGGCGATGCCCTGGCCACCTATTTCGAGGCGCGCGCCTGCTATCGGGCGGACGGGCTCAATCTGGTCGGCAAGCGTCCTTCACGCACTGGCCTTGGCCTGGCACAGCTCTGTTACGAGCTGCTTGGTGAGAACATCGAGCTGGCCATGGATGCGATACGCCACCATGTCTCGACTCCGGCGCTGGAGCAGGTCATCGAGGCCACCATCTACCTCAGCGGGGTCGGCGCAGAAGCCGGTGGACTGGCCGCCGCTCATGCCGTCAACAACGGCATGTCACTGATCGCGGAGCTCCATCGTGCCCAGCATGGCGAGAAGGTGGTCTTCGGCTTGCTGACCCAACTCGTGCTTGAGCGCGCCCCGCAACATGAACTTGATGAGGTGTTTCGCATCATCGACTGTGCAGGTCTGCCCATGACGCTGCAAGAGCTGGGGCTCACCCACTTTGATGAAAGCGAGTGGCGCAAGGTGGCGCAGCTGGCCTGCGATCCCCTCGATACCATGGGCAACATGCCGATGACAGTGAGTGAACAGTCTGTCTACGCCGCCATGGTAGCGGCCAATGCCATGGCTGAGCGTTATCGCCTCCGCCATCCCCGCATCTGATTGCTTGCCGCACTAAATAGGCAAACAGTGAAAAGGCTTGCCCATTGGCAAGCCTTTTTCATCTGCATCCCACCCCCTTGTCGGGATAGACGAGAGTTCGCGTTGACTCAGGGCAGTTTCATCGCTCGCACTTCAACCTCTGGCAGGGCGAAGGCATCTTGCGCGGCGATGAGTTGCAGCTCGTAAGCCTGCTGGCGCCAGGTCTCCTGCAGCACCGCATCCACCGAGGCGTTGGTGCGCTCGAACGCGCTGACCGCATCGTGACCGGCCAGCAAATTGGCCAGCATCAGGGCGCTGATAAGATCGCCCACCCCCACCGGCTGGCGGGCAAAGTCATAGAGCGGACGGGCAATCAGATAATCCCCTTGCGGGGTGGCCAGCAGCATCTCGAAACGGCTGGAGACCTGCGCCGCACGACCGAGATGCTTGACCAGCACCAGCTTGACGCCGCGGGCCAGCAGCTGATGGGCAGCCGCGCGGGTCTGATCCAGATCAGCCAGATGGGTATCACAGAGGGTCTCCAGCTCCAGCAGGTTGGGGGCCATCATGTCGGCCACCGGCAGCGCCTGCTCGGTCAGGAAACGGGTGACGCCGGGGGCAACGATGCACCCCTTCTCCGGGTGACCCATCACAGGGTCGCAGAAGTAGATGGCATCGGGGTTGGCCGCCTTGACGGCGTTGACCACGGTCAGGATCTCGTCCCCCTGCTCGGCGGAGCCAAGGTAGCCGCTCAGCACGGCGTCACACTGGCTCAACACCTCGATATTGCCCAATCCTTTCACCATCGCACTGATATGACCCGCCGGCATCGCCATTCCCTGCCACCCCTGGGCATATTGGGTGTGGTTGGAAAACTGCACCGTGTTGATGGGCCATACATCCATACCGAGGCGGCGCATGGGGAAGACGGCCGCGCTGTTGCCGGCACAACCAAAGACCACGTGGGACTGAATAGAGAGAACGGATTTCATCGGGAATACCACAGCAAAGGATCAGCAAGGTGGGCAATATATCGGATGAAGATAACGATGCGCCACCTTGGCGCGGGATGAACAGGCAATTTCCTGACTAAAGACAGGTTTTTTGCGCCATTTGGCCCGCGTCGACAGGATGAGCGGCGCCATGATGCGCCGCGTCACCGTCCATCACATGCCGTTGTGCTCAACGCCATGACGAGCAAAGTGATAGACCCATCCCTCATCACACGGCATGTCACTGGGTGGCGAAATCAGCTCAGGCAATACCGTCACCTTGCCACCAGCGGCATATTGCAGCGCCATCAGGGCACAGAGCGCCGCATCGTAGCGATCAGTGCCGACCAGCACATCCGCAGGCAGCTGCGCCGCCAGCTCGGGCCGTGCCGGGGAGGCCTTGCCGCCCACTTTGGCCAATGCCGGATAGACCTCCAGCACGGCGCGACTGGCCTTCGGGGCAACGGTCGGCACCAGTTGCAGATCCGAGAGTCGCGGCAGCATGGAGAGCGCTAGGGTCGCATTGTTACCGAGCCGGTCGAAGGTGGCCGAGAGCGGCTTCTTGCCGTACTGCTGATACAACCAGCGCTCGCAGTCACGATAGGCGTAGGGGTTGTCTATCTCCCGCTCGGGAGCGGCGCAGCTATGTGGCTGGCCGTTGAGCAGATCCCGCAAGGCGCGGGGAAAGGCGAGCGGCGCATCGATACCGAGCGCCAGTTGCGGGCAGGCTTCTACCTGCATCAGGGTCAGCTCGTTTTGCAGGGCCGGACGCAACAGGGCGGCCAGATCCGGCGCCACCCGCGAGCTCAGGCGAAACAGCGGCGACACCCCGAGCCAGTGCAGGCGGTTGGATTCGGCCTGCCAGCCCACCACAGCCACCGCCTGGGCACTGCCCTGCCAGCCACGCACATCCCAGCCGATCCCGATTGCACTCATTTGCCCTGCCGTCATCAATTACCTCTGTTCGCCTATCACAAGTTGCAAGAGGCACAGGGTAATCAGCAGAGGCCCTTAACGCAAAGCGAACTGCCTTGGTCAGAATGATTTCTGGAAGTTCACCAGCGGCAGAATGGGGAACACGCCGTTGGCGGCATAGTTGGCCAGCCCGATCTGCAAGCCGTCGAGGTGCTTGGTCGCATTGATAAAGCCAATCTGGAAGGTGGTACGCTCGGCATAGTTGACGAAGCCGACGTTGGCCAGCGCATTGCCCTTGGCGATATTGACCGCCCCCCAGTTGAGCCCCTGTACGTTATTGGTCAGGTTGACCAGCCCCAGATTGACGCCGGTATCCTGCCCTTCGTGCCAGTTGATGGCATTGATGGCGACCCCGCCAAACTGGTGACGCACCCGACCAGCACCCAGGAATACCCCGAGCTGCAGGCCGCTGAACTGATCCACATCAGAGAGGGCTAAGATCGGCAGATCAATACCCTTCACCTGACCGGTCCGACCGTAGAGCAGCGAGGCGCGCACCCCTTCCACCTGATGGGACGCGGGCAAATTGACCCCGGGCAGCGAGACCTGCACCGGAGTACTGGCCTGCGCGACACCGCACAGAGTAAGGGCGCTGCATGCCAGCAGCAGGCGGGAGAGTGTCATGGAAAGTTCCTTGGGCCATTGAGAGTGGCCCGATCCTAACAGTCAGGGGAGAATGTGGGCACACCAGCAGGGACGAGGTGCGTCACGATACGTCACGGGTGGCCCTCTCACCTCTCCATCAGGTCTTGCGAAAGCGCCACCTTAAGGACAATCGGCCACTTTTTCGCAGCGAGTGGCCCCTCTTCCTTTCTTTGCCTGAGCGAACTGCCTAAAATAGTCGCCCTGCTGTATCCGGCATTCATCCATCTAGAGGATTTCCCATGGAGACGTTTCTGCTCGAAGGTCACCCCTTCGTTGCCTTGTGTGACCTTATCAAACATCAGGGGTGGGCCGATTGTGGCGGCGCCGCCAAAGCCCTCGTTGCCGAAGGGCTGGTCGAGGTGGACGGTCAGGTGGAGACCCGCAAGCGCTGCAAGATCGTGGCCGAACAGGTGGTCAACTTCAACGGCATGAAGGTCGTGGTGAAAGAGGGCGTCAGCCCGGAGATTGGCTAACCCCGTCTCGGGGAGCCACTCTCCGGCAACCGGCTAGCTGGCCTTGATCGACAGGGTCAGCACAAAACGCGCCATCGCCTCATCCCCGTTCAATGACGGACAGGTGGCCACCACCTGGATGGGGCGATTGATGCGCTGACCGCTTGCCAACGATTCGTCGATCATGGCGTCAATCTCCTCCCCCGCTGCGCAGTCGAACTGCACATCCCCCTCCGGTCGTTTCAAAAACTCTCCCTGCACATCCTTGAAGGCAAAGTGCACCTTCTTGCGCCGCTGCCGCCCCTTCTCCATCACCAGCAGACCGCCTACCAGATCGGCGCCGGTCGCCAGCGCGCCAAAATACATGCTGCCCAGGTGGTTGCGGGTACGCCAGCCAAGAGGAATGCGAATGCGCAGCGCCTTGGCGTTCATCTCTTCGATGATCGGGGCACAAAATCCGATGACGGGAATATAGCGCCAGGCAAACAGCCGAAGTGCCAGATTGGCTTTGAAGCGTTGCAAATCCATATGCGAACTGATCCGATGAGTTAATGTAAACAACATGTTGCCTGCATCTGCGCCATTCGACAAGCACAGGGATCACGCTTACGACCTTTTGCCCAACCCAAAAAAACAGAGGGAACCGCACCGGTTCCCTCTTTTCGCTTATGTCGCTGTTACAGCAAATGTGCCGATCAGGCGCGCTTCTCTTCGAGCCAAGCCCCCTGACTCTGCATCTCGAACAGCTGGGCATAGTGACCGCCGAGGGCCATCAACTCACCATGGGTACCACGCTCGCTCACCTGACCGCGGGAGAGCAGCAGGATCTCGTCCGCATCGACGATGGTCGAGAGGCGGTGGGCGATGGCGATGGTGGTGCGGCCACGACGGGCAGCAGAGATCGCCTGCGACAGCGCCAACTCGGTCTGGGAGTCCACGCTGGCCGTCGCTTCATCCAGAATGAGGATACGCGGATCTCCCACCAGTGCACGGGCAAAGGAGAGCAGTTGCCGCTGACCGGCGGAGAGGTTCTTGCCACCCTCCTCCATCAGGGTGTTGATCCCCTGTGGCAAGCTGCGCACAAAGTCGGCCAGCTGCACCTCGCTCAGCGCCTGCCAGAGCCGCGCGTCATCTATGCCGGCGCGGCCGAGACGCAGGTTCTCCGCCAGGGTGCCGACGAAGATAAAAGGATCCTGCTGCACCAGCCCGATGCTGCGGCGCACCGCCGCCAGCGACAGGGTATCCAGTGCATGATCATCGAAGCGGATCTGCCCCTGATCCAGCGGATAGAAGCCCATCAGCAGGCTGATAATGGTGGACTTGCCGCTGCCGGTATGGCCCACCAGCGCCAGCATCTGGCCCGGTTTTGCGGCAAAACTGACCTCCCGCAGCACCTGCTGCTCACCATCGTAGGAGAAGCTCACCCGCTCGAAACTGACCCGCCCTTCCAGCGGGCGCAGCTCGCCCTCGGTGCTCTCGCGGGTTTCATCGAGCAGGGCAAAGACCCGCTCCCCCGCCACCATCGCCTGCTGCAGCTGGTTGAGCTGGTTGGTCATCTCGATGAGCGGCTCGATCATCCGCCCCAGATAGCTGATAAAGGCGTAGAGCACCCCTACCTGAATAGCACCCGCGTGGCTCCCCCCCTCATGGGCAAACAGCGCCAACAGGCCGATCAGCACCATCATGTAGAAGAGATCGATGAGCGGACGCAGCAAAATGCCGTTGATCTTGAGGCTCTTGATCCGTGCCGACCAGTGTTGCTGGTTCACCTCGGCAAAGGCGTTGGCAAAGTGGCGCTCCTGCACCATCGCCTGGATCACCGGCATCCCCTGCAGCGACTCGTTGAGGCGGCTGTTGATGTCGGAGAGCAGGCTGCGAGTCGCTCGCACCACCGGCACACTCAGTTTCTGGTAGAGCCACATCACCCCGCCCACGGCGGGCAGCAGCAGGGAGCAGACCAGCATCAGCCGCAGATCCAGCAGCGCCATCGAGATGAGGATGCCGCACAACAGCACCACCTTTTGCACCAGCAAGCCGATCACCTGCACATAGAGGTTCATGATCGCCTCGGTGTCGTTGGTGATGCGGGAAATCAGCGAGCCGGAGCGATGCTTGTCAAAGTAGCGGGCCGGCAAACGGATGGCGGTAGCAAATACCTGCTCGCGCAGGGTTTGCACCACCGCCTGAGCAATGCGATTGAAGCGCAGGGATTGCAAATAGAAACCCGCCGCCGACAGCACCTGCAAGCCCAGATAGCCCGCAGCAATCAGGGCTATGGTGGGCAGCACGATATTGCGAGGCGCCAGATAGTCATCGATAAAGAGCTTGATCAGCAGCGGCCCGGCCACTTCGGCGCCGGTGGCAAGCAGCAAACAGATCCCCGCCTGAATAAGCCAGCGAGGATACTGGGCGCAGTAAGCGAGCAGTCGTTTAATGGTCGGATTCACAGGCTCTCCTCCACCGCTTCTTCGAGACGCTGATAACGCACCATATCTGCATACCAGCCATTGTGTGCCATCAGGGCACCGTGATGACCCCGTTCGCTAACGGCCCCCTGCTCCAGCACCAGGATCTCGTCGGCCTGCTCCACCGCCGTCATGCGATGGCTGACCAAGATCAGGGTGCGACGATGGGCTTTGAGAGCGTGCAGAATTTGCTGCTCGGTGTGGGCATCCACCGCCGAGAGCGCATCATCGAGCACCAGAATGGGCGCATCCAGCAGCAGGGCGCGGGCAATGGCCAGCCGCTGTTTCTGACCGCCGGAGAGGGTCACCCCTTTCTCCCCCACCTCGGTCTCATAGCCTTTGGGGAAACGCACAATATCATCGTGGACACAGGCAATGCGCGCCACCCGTTCGACCTCCTCGCGGCTCGCATCGGGTTTGCCGAGGGCGATATTGGCGGCGATAGTGGTGGAAAACAGGAATGGCTCCTGCGGCACATAGGCAAACTGGCTGCGCAGTGTGGCGAGCGGCAGCTGGTCAATCGGAACGCCACCCATGACAATCGAACCGTGAGTCGGATTGGCAAGGCGCATCAACAGCTTAAGCAGGGAGCTCTTGCCTGCCCCGGTGCGCCCCACCACCCCGAGCATCCCCCCTTGCTTGAGGGTAACGTCGATATCCGCAAGCAGGGTGCGCTGCTCAAGTTGATAGCTCACCCCTTTGATCTGCAAAGGAAAGGCAGAGGTAAACGCGGCCGGCTGGGCGGGCTCTTCGATATCGCTGCGCTCCCCCAGCAGGCTTTCGATACGGGAGTAGGCGGCGCTGCCCCGCTCGATGATGTTGAACAGCCAGGCGATGGCAAACATCGGCCAGATCAGCTGGCCGAGGTACATGGTGAAGCTGGTGAGCTCACCCAGGGTCAACTCACCCTGCAGCACCAGCACACTGCCCCCCGCCACCGCGAGGAAGTAGGAACAACCGATACAGAGATAGATGACCGGATCGAATTTGGCATCGATGCGGGCCACCGCCATATTGCGCTCCCCCGCCTGTTTGGTCAGCTCGGCAAAGCCTTCATCTTCCAGCGATTCAACCGCATAAGATTTCAACACCCGCACACCGGAAAGGGCCTCCTGGGTCTTGTTGTTGAGCCTGGAGAAGGCCCCTTGCGCCGCCTTGAACTGGGTGTAGATCTGGGTGCCGAAGCGGTTCATGAAATAGGCCATCACCGGCAGCGGCAGCAAGGAGACCAGCGTCAACTGCCAGGAGTACTGGCTGCACATGATGGAGAGCACCAATACCCCGACCATGATGGAGTCCACCAGAGTCAGCACCCCTTCGCCAGCGGTCATCTCCACAGCCTGAATGTCATTGGTGGCATGGGCCATCAAATCGCCAGTACGGTGGCGCTGATAAAAATCGGGGCTCATCCGGGTGAAATGACTGAACAGGCGATTGCGCAACACATAGGCCAGACGGTAAGAGGCACCGAACAGCATCACCCGCCAGACGTAGCGCAGCAGATAAATCAGCACACCCAGACCAAACAGCCCCGCCAGATAGCGCATCAGGGTGCCATTGTCGAGACCGCCCTTGGTGATGCCATCCACCACCCAGCCCACAACTTTGGGCGGAATAACGGTCAACAGGGCCACCATCAGCAGCAGGGAGATGGCAGCCAGATAACGGGGCCACTGCTCCTTGAAAAACCAGCTCAATCGTAGAAATACGCTCACACCACCAACCTTTAGCGCTCTCTGCCCGTGACCGCTCCAAGGAGCGGCCATCAGAGAAGCCACGCAGAAATAGAAGAATGAAAACAATCGCCTCCGGCTGGAGGCGATTCGAACGAAAGCTCATCATATCCCGAACCGGGATGGTTGAGAATAATTACTATTTAATTCACTGTGACATGCGATCATCCCCTGATGAATAGGGATTATACGAATTTTCATGCTGCTCACCGGTCAACAGGAAGTGTGACACCTCTTCCCGGGTCTGGCTAAAGACCTGTTGCAACTGCTCCAGATCCGTCTCGCTTAGCACCTCGTTTTGCCGCAAGCGCCACTCCAGCTCGCCAGCCACCAATTGCAGACGGGCCGCCGAGATATTGGCCGACACCCCCTTGAGGGTGTGCAGCAGCTTGCTGGCCACCTCGGGTTGCTGACGGCGCAGGGCGGAGCGGATCTCCCACAGGTCGTCCTTGTGTTCCGACATGAACAGCTTGAACAGGATCTGCAACGCCTCCTTGTCCTGCTCCAGTCGCTTGAGGGCATCCTGCAGATCGAGGATCCCGATCAAATCCGGCGGTTTCACCTCCATGATCCCCGCCTGCTCCACCCCTTGCGGCTTTACCCACTGCAGCAGGTTGTTGTAGAGATCCAGCTTGCTCACCGGCTTGGTGACATAACCATTCATCCCCACCCCCAGACAACGCTCCTTGTCACCGGGCATTGCGCTGGCGGTGAGGGCAATGATGGGCACATCGTGTTTGTCGACCATCTTGCGGATCTGGCGGGTGGCATCGAGTCCGTCCAGCACCGGCATCTGCAAATCCATCAGGATCACGTCAAAAGGCTGCTCGGCGACCCGCTCCACCGCCTCCCGACCATTGCTGACCACACACACTACCGCATCGACGCGCCGCAGATACTCGATGATGAGCTGCTGATTGACCCGGTTGTCTTCCGCCAACAGCACTCGGGTACCCTGCAACAGGGATTTGAAGTGTTGCTGATCCCCCTGTGCCTCGGCCTTGCGCAGGTTGAGCTCGTAAGAGCTGCCGTTGAGCAGTTCGTCCACCTTGGCCAGCAGGGCATTTTCGGTCATCGGTTTGGGCAGAAAATGGGTCAGCCCCATGCTGTCCATCCTGGCGTGCAGCCCCTCTCTGGCCCAAGCACTGATCATCAGGATGGGGATCCGCCGCCACTGGCTGTGCTGATACATCTCCAGCGCCAGATCGAGCCCATCCTCCTGACCCATGCGCCAGTCGAGGATCGCCAACCGCAGATTCGGTCCCTCTTCACGGAGCAGCTGACGGGCACGGGAAAGGGAGTTAACCGGCAGCACCCGCACTCCCGCGCGAGTCAGAATGTCCCGGGCCAGATCCAGCACCAGTTCGTTGTCATCCATCACCATCACCAGCGGCTGGTTTTCGAAGAAGACTTTCCGTCCAGCGACGCCGTAGACCGCCTGCGCCATCGGAATATCGAACTTGAACAGAGAGCCGACGCCAGGCTTGCTCTCTACGGTGATCCTCCCCCCCATCAGCTCCACCAGACGCTGGGAGATGTTGAGCCCAAGACCCGAGCCGCCATATTTGCGGGTATTGCCCGCCTCCAGCTGGGTAAAAGCCTGAAACAGTTGGGTCTGCTTCTCTTCGGCAATGCCGATGCCGGTATCGCGCACACTGAAGCGGATCCGCATTGGGTGAGGATTGGCCAGCTCGATGCAGACTTCGACTTCACCGCGTTCGGTAAACTTGATGGCGTTGTTCACCAGATTGACCAGCACTTGCCCCAATCGCAGGGGATCTCCACGCAAGAAGACCGGTACCTCCGGTGACTTGCGAATAACCACCTCCACGTGCTTGCGCTCCGCCAGATCGGCAAACATGCCCGCCAGCGAATCGAGCTGCTCGCTGAGATCGAAGTCGATCTCCTCCAACGTCAGCTTGCCTGACTCCACCTTGGTCAAATCTAGGATGTCGTTGATCAGCAGCAGCAGGGTATCGGATGAGGATTTGATCTTGCCTAGATAGTCCCGCTGTTGTTGATCCAGTTCGGTCTGCAGTGCCAGCGAGCTAAAACCTATGATGGCATTCATGGGGGTGCGGATCTCGTGGCTCATGTTGGCCAGAAAATCGCTTTTGGCCTGGGCCAGCAAGCCGGTCTGGCGCGACAGTTCGCTCAGCTTCTGGTTGCGGCGCCACAGGGTGAAGGCCACTAGCGCAAAGCAGATCAAAGCCCCGCACAGCACCATCAGATAGAAGCGGTTCATCAAAGAGGAGGCGCGCTCCAGCTTGTCGAGTTTCCAGCGCACCAGACTCTCGATCACATGCATGTCGATGAGCTGGTAACGCAAGGTGTGATAAGCAATCACCTGCTGGCTCATCTCCTTGCTCAGGCGGATCAGGGTAGCGATCTCCGGCAAGTTGCCATAACGGGATTGCAACTGCTGTTGCAGCTGGTCCAGCGTAGTCTGTTCACGTTTGTCCCAACTGCGCTGCAGATAGTTGCTCAGTTGCGCCAGCTCCTCCAGGTCGCGATGGAGAGCACTGTCTGACGGGCTTATCCCCCGCACCTTTTTAATCTGGGCCTGCAGGGGCGCATTGAGGTACTCGATAGCCATCTCAATGGCATGAAGCCTGGCCAGCGCCATCAGATAGTTGTCCATGTCATCAAGCAGAGCCTGGGAAAGGTCGTCTTGCACCAGCTCGGGATCGCTTCTGACTTCCCGTACAAAACCGTCAAGGGTGATGGATAACTGGTTCAGGCGCTGCTGGACATTGCTGTCATTGGCCTGCTCCCGCCCAAGCAGATAGACGGTATCGGCGTTGATCCGGTTCAGCACCACCTCGGCCGCGTCATTCAGGTCGTGGGCCTGTTGCTGCTGACTGAGCGACTGCCAGCAGTAGCCCGAAAAGGCGAGCAGCAAGGCAACGATCAGCCCTGGCACAGCACGGTTTTTCCGTGATCCTTTATTCATCCCGTCTCGACTCTCATCTGGTGGTCGCTGAATTATCCGGTTAGGCAATGAACCCTGGGGGAATTATCCACTCCCGCTGGGCACTGTGTTACCGTTATTGCTCTGATATTTCGCTATTGTTTCGCGATTGCTTCATTCTGGCTTCTCATCATATCCCCGGCCAGAGCTGATTTAGAAGGAACCAATTATGTCATTTATCACTACTTATTGTAGCCATTGCTTTACCAGGAACCGCCTGCCCGTTACCCATATCGATACATCTGCCAAATGCGGGCGCTGCAAAGCCCTCCTGTTCAGCCAGACCCCTTGCCTCGGGAAGGCGGATAACTTCGATACCCTGATCAACTCAGATATCCCGGTCGTGGTCGATTTCTGGGCCAGCTGGTGCGGCCCATGCCAGCAGTTTGCTCCGGTATTTCATGAGGTTGCCCATGAACTCGAACCACGGATGCGCTTTGTCAAAGTCGATACCGAGCAACAGAGCACCATTGCCGCCCGTTACGCCATTCGCAGCATCCCCACCCTGATGGTCTTCAAACAGGGCAAACTGGTGAACCAGATAAATGGCTCCTTGCCCAAGAACATGTTCAAGCAATGGCTGGAACAGTTCATGGATGTTTGATTTATATTTCGCACATGTTTTATTTATGTGTTCATTTCCTCATTTTTATCAATGAGTATGTGAGTAGAGGCTGATTTTCAACATGTGAGTCTGTTTCAAACAAGTGAATGGATGTAATCTCGGCAACACAAAAACAACCATAAATTAACCGAGAGAACATTATGCACACATCAGCTGTACCCTCTGCTCCATCTCGCTGGCTGGACATCAAATCAGGGATCGTCATCCTGGATGTTTTGCTACTTTGTGCCATGCTCGCCTGGCTCCCGTTTGACCCCATGGTCAACAAGGGGCTGGGCATTCTGGTCTTTATCGCCATCCTCTGGCTGACCGAAGCACTGCACGTCACCATCACCGCGCTGCTGGTACCCCTGCTGGCTACCGTGCTCGGGGTGTTTGACATGAGCAAATCCCTCACCGATTTTGCCAACCCGATCCTGTTCCTCTTTTTTGGCGGTTTCGCCCTCGCGGCAGCCCTCTCAAAACAGGGACTGGATACCCTGATGGCAGGCAAGGTGATGCACCTGGCCAATGGTCATCTAGGTTGGGGCGTCATCCTGCTCTTTACCATCACAGCCGCCATGTCGATGTGGATCAGCAACACCGCTACCACCGCCATGATGCTGCCACTGGCGATCGGTATGCTGGCACGCCTCGATAGCAAAAAAGAGCGCGCCACCTTCGTCTTCGTATTGCTGGGGATCGCCTACAGCGCCAGTATCGGCGGCATCGGTACCCTGGTGGGTAGTCCGCCCAACGCCATCGCCGCCGCCCAGATGGGGATTGGCTTCACTGACTGGATGAAATTCGGCGTTCCAGTAGTGCTGATCCTGATGCCCTGCGGCATTGCCCTGCTCTATCTGGTAACCCGCCCGCGTCTCAGCCACCGCGTCGAGATCCAGGATGTCACCATCAACTGGACCCGCGAGCGTAAAGTGACGCTGGCAATCTTCCTGACCACCGTTGTGCTCTGGATCGGCTCACAACCCATCTCCAACGCCTTTGGCGGTATTCCGCAACTCGACACCCTGATTGCCATGGGCGCCATCGTAGCCATCGTGGTCAGCCGTGTCGCCAGCTGGGATGACGTCAACCAGAACACCGACTGGGGCGTGCTGATGCTGTTTGGCGGCGGTCTGACCCTGAGCGCCATTCTCAAGGCCACCGGTACCAGTGCCTTCCTGGCCAGCCATCTGTCGGCCGTGCTCTCCAACGCCAACATTTTTGTCGTGTTGCTTATGCTGGCCGCCTTCGTGGTATTCCTGACCGAACTGGTCTCCAACACCGCCACCGCCGCACTGTTGGTTCCCCTGTTTGCCGGTGTCGCCGAGGCGCTGGGTGTATCACCTGTGGTGATGTCTGTGTTAATCGCTATCGGTGCCTCCTGTGCCTTTATGCTGCCAGTCGCCACGCCGCCAAATGCCATCGTCTTCGCCAGTGGCCACATCCGCCAGAGGGAGATGATGAAAGCCGGTATGGCTCTGAACGTGGTCTTTACCGTGCTGCTCGCCCTGCTGGCCTACTTCGTTGGCGATATCCTCTGATCCAGCTCCCCCCAATAAACAAAAACCCCCGCATTGCGGGGGTTTTCTCATTTATGAATCCGATTAGCCGATGTTGCAGGCCTTCAGATCCCAGATCCGATCCACGTAGTCCTGAATAGAGCGGTCGGAGTTGAACTTGCCCATGGTGGCCGAGTTGATGATGGCCTTCTTCGCCCACAGTGCCGGATCCCGATACCAGGTATCGATCAGCTTGTGTGCATCCGAGTAGGACTGGAAGTCCGCCAGGGTCAGGTAAGGGTCTCCCCCTTCCAGCAAGGAGCGCTTGATGGAGGCCAGCTCACCCGGACGACCAGGCGTGAAGTAGTCGGTATCAAACCAGTCCAGCACGGCTTTGAGCTCGGAGTTGGCATAGTAGAAGTCATACGGGTTGTAACCGCGCGCCTTGAGCGACTTCACCTCGTCCACGTTCAGACCGAAGATGGCGCAGTTTTCGGCACCCGCCTCTTCAGCGATCTCGATGTTGGCGCCGTCCAGCGTCCCTATGGTGATCGCACCGTTGAGCGCCATCTTCATGTTGCCGGTACCTGATGCTTCGTAACCAGCAGTGGAGATCTGCTCGGAGACATCTGCCGCCGGGATCAGCTTCTCGGCCAGACTCACGCGGTAGTTCGGCATGAACACCACTTTCAGCTTGCCCTGGATACGAGCATCGTTATTGACCCGATCCGCCAGCTTGTTGATGGCATAGATGATGTCTTTGGCCAGCTTGTAACCGGGCGCCGCTTTGGAGCCGAAGATAAACACGCGTGGGTGCATGTCATAGTCCGGGTTGGCCAGCAGACGACGATAGAGTGCCATGATGTGAATGAGGTTCAGCTGCTGGCGCTTGTACTCGTGCAGACGCTTGATCTGAACGTCAAAGATCGCCTCGGCACTGACATCGATACCGGTTTCGTCTTTGATGACCTTGACCAGCTTCTCTTTGTTGTGACGCTTGATGGTCATGAACTGCTGCTGGAACGCCTTGTCGTCGGCAAACTTCACCACGCCACGCAGTTTGTCCAGTTGCAGCGGCCACTCCTTGCCCACTACTTCGTTGTAGAGGCCAGCCAGTTCCGGGTTGCACGCCAGCAGCCAGCGACGCGGGGTCACCCCGTTGGTCACGTTGCACATTTTTTCCGGCCACAGCTCGGCATACTCGGGGAAGAGATCTTCCTTCACCAGCTTGGAGTGGATCTCGGCCACACCGTTCACTTTGGACGAACCGATCACGCACAGGTTGCCCATGCGAACCTTGCGCACATCTCCCTCTTCGATGATGGAGAGCTTGGCTTTGATAGCATCGTTGCCCGGCCACTTGGGCTCCACCAACTCGTTCAGGAAGCGGGCGTTGATCTCGTAAATCACCTCCAGATGGCGAGGCAGTACTTTCTCGAACAGGCTGACCGACCACTTCTCCAGCGCTTCCGGCAGCAGAGTGTGGTTGGTGTAAGAGAATACCTGATAGCAGATAGCCCAAGCGGCATCCCAGTTCAGATCTTCCTCGTCAACCAGCACCCGCATCAGTTCCGGGATGGCGACAGTCGGGTGAGTATCGTTGAGCTGAATGGCAATTTGCGCGGCAAAGTTGCTGAAGTCACTGCCATGGACCCGCTTGTAGCGGCGCATGATGTCCTTGATGGAGCAAGCACAGAAGAAGTACTGCTGGATCAGACGCAGCTCTTTACCTGCATCGGTCTCATCGTTCGGATACAGCACCTTGGAGATGGTCTCGGCCTGGGCTTTCTCAGCCTGGGAGTCAATGTAACCACCGGCGTTGAACACGTCCCAGTCGAAAAACTCGGAGGCGCGGGATTCCCACAAACGCAGGATGTTGACGGTGTGACCGCCAAAACCGACCACCGGAATATCCCAAGGCACCCCTTTAATCTTGCGACCGGCGTGCCATACCTTCTTCAGGCCGCCATTGTCACCAAACACGGTCTCGACGTAGCCATAGAGCGGCACTTCTTGCACCGACTCGGGGCGGCAGATCTCCCAGGGGTTGCCATATTCACGCCAGGAGTCCGGACGCTCGATCTGGCGGCCATCCTGGATTTCCTGACGGAACAGACCGTGTTCGTAGTGGATACCGTAACCAACCGCCGGATAGTTCAGAGTGGCCAGCGAGTCGATAAAGCAGGCAGCCAGACGACCCAGGCCGCCGTTGCCAAGTGCCATGTCCGGCTCTTGTTCGCACAGGTCGGTCAGTTCCAGACCGAGTTCGCCCAGCGCCTCTTCGCAAGTCTTGTAGAGGGAGAGGTTGTGCAGGTTGTTGGAAGTCAATCGTCCCATCAGGAATTCAGCAGAGAGATAGTGAATCGCACGAGTATCTTTCTTGAAATGAGTCTGCTGAGTGCGGGTCAGGCGCTCGTACACCTGTTCATTGACAGCCGCAGCAGTGGCTTTCCACCACGCTTCGGGAGAGGCTTTCTGTTCGCTTGTTCCCAAGGTAGAACGCAGGTGACGCACGATACTCGCCTTGAGCTGATCTTTATCCAGTTGGAGATCCTGGTCTGTCTTATTCTTGGTAGCCATAAACCATATTCCTTCGTTACAAATAAAATTGTTATCCCGCTTGCGGGACCGGCGCTGTTGTTATCTCAAAATATGTACCGGCGTGAGAATACTAACTAAAGCGGCAGAATTAAAAGTTAACGCAAGTCACACTTTAACCGATAAAAACAGCCTGAAAAGCTTGAAAACCCTTTCCTTAAATTGATCGCACAAAAACAAACATTCCCTTTATTATCATAAACTTAATGAAACAATAAAAATATTCTGGCATGAATAGGTTTTCAGAGATTGCCAAGCCTTGAAAATCCCTGAAAATAGGCAGCAAGACGGCACATTGAAACCGGTTTCAATGTGCCTGAAAAATTACCGTATAAATATGAAGCAATCATTGCACCCTTAAAGATGTGCCTTGAACTGATTACTCAATGGATCGTAATGGTACCCAATCTGATCCAGACGTCCTGCCAACTGCTCTTCACTCATATTGTAATAGGCCAGCAGCTCCTCCAACCCGTCGCACTCAAGCCTTAGCTTCTCATTGATGATGCCCAGCAAGATGTTGGCATCAAGACGTTGCAAGGTACTGATATCCATGGCGGCACCTCCTGTAAATGACCTGTATAACCATGGGCGGTTACGCAAGCTTTGTCCATAGTACGAAAAACACCCAACTAGCTTTATATTAAATAGTGTTTAAAAACATAACTTTACTAACGACACATGCCAACACCATCACATTTTTCAGCAAAAACACCTTGTCACTGCCACAGGATAGAACTACTGTATGCGCATGCAGCTTGGATATTCATACAGGAACCCCATATATGAACCAGCCCCTGCACTCACTGCCCTTTGCGATGAATCGTGTCATGAGCAAGCCCTGGCCAACCAGAACCGCCTGCAAAGCGGAGTTGGCTCATTATGGTGTGACTATCCAGTCTGATGATCAGTTTCTGAGCGAGCTGACAAAGCTTGGGGAGGCTCATACCGGCTGGATCTTGTTGATCGCCCCGCCGGGACGCCCCACAGTCAGCCGTCTGGAAGAGCGAGGTATCGATCCCAAGAGAGTGCTGGTGGTACATAGCCCCAAAATCAAGAACTGGCAGCAAACCCTGGAACGCAGTCTGGGCAATGGTCACTGCGCCGCCGTATTTACCTGGCTACCCGAGCAGATCGAGCTGGATCACGTCAAGCTACAGCGACTGGGACAGCAATCTGGCGTACTCACCCGCTTCTTTGGCGCGAAACGGACTAACCTCGGCACACCTCTGCTGGCCTATGCAGAGCAAGATATCTATCTCAATCATTAAGACAAAAAACGAACGCCTACGTAGGCTCTCCCGCGGGTCGCAGTGACAGAAGGGCGCAAACAATATGTGACCAGCGGCTTTATTTGAAAGACAAGCGTGCAACAGCCTGACGGTAGGCATCGGAGATCATTTGACCCTGCTTGCTGCAAGCAGACAAACATCAAAAGATGTAACGGATAAAGAAGCAGAAAATAAAACCTGAACTGAACTATCATGCAGCCCAAGTATTCAAACCTGCGGGACTTCCTGCCCACCAGCGAACCCGTTTGAGCAATATGATGAGGCTGAAAGTCATTGCATTCATTTGAGCTGATCACGACAATTTGCCCACCGGAGTCACCCTCTCCTTGAAATACCGGGTAACAAGGGGTATAACCACGCGTTTTATCAGGTGTAATAAGTGAGCGGTATGATGCAAGCCCCCTTTTGGCAGACCAAGAGTCTGCAGCAGATGACTGAATCCGAATGGGAATCCCTCTGCGATGGTTGCGGAAAATGCTGCCTCAACAAGCTGATCGATGAAGATACCGACGAACTGGTTTTCACCAATGTCGCCTGCAATTTGCTTAACACCAAGACATGTCAGTGCTCTGATTACGCCAATCGTTTCAAAAAAGAGCCTGACTGTCTGCAGATCACCCATGACAAGATCACCGAATATGACTGGCTCCCCTCAACCTGCGCATATCGCCTGCTGTCTGAAGGTGACGCTCTTCCGGAGTGGCATCCTCTGCTGACCGGCAGTCGTTCCGCGATGCATCAGGCTGGTCAATCCGTCCGTGGCAAAGTCATTCACGAGGATCAGGCGGGTGAATGGATCGATCACATCATCACCTGGGCCAGCTGACACGCTCAACCCGCTATTCTCCAGAAACAATAAGGGCTGCACAATGTGCAGCCCTTATTGTTTCTGCAAGCAGGGTTTGTAGCTTCACACATATCTGGCTGGCTAAACCAGACCCCCTCCCAGCTGCGCATTGAGAGAGATAGAGGCAGAGGCAGAGGCAGGGCAGAGGCAGAGGCAGAGGCAGAGGCAGAGGCAGAGGCAGAGGCAGAGGCAGAGGCAGAGGCAGAGGCAGAGGCAGAGAATGATTCCATAGTCACAGGCTTATGGGTATTGCTTGATACCCGCGATGGCGCCTCTGTTCACCCCTTAAACCTGATCAGCTGTTCCACGAGCCATAGCAACACTGATGCAATGGCAGGCAGAGCAACCGCCTATCCCCTTAGAGCGCGAATAAAGCATAATCGCATTACAGACGGTGCCTAGGTCAATCCTGGTGAGCCCCTCCCCTTGATCCTCTTCAAATCCCCAGTAACAACTGTTGTGGTTGCGATGGAACTGGGGGCGATTCACAGGGGATGATTACTCCCCCTGAATCGCACGCATAAAAAAACCGGCGCCTTGGCGCCGGTTTTTGCTCACTATCTCTCGATTACAGAGAAGCAGTGAAGGTACGGGTGATGACGTCTTGCTGTTGCTCTTTGGTCAAAGAGTTGAAGCGAACGGCATAACCGGATACGCGGATGGTCAACTGCGGATATTTCTCCGGGTTTTCCATGGCGTCCAGCAGCATTTCACGGTTCATCACGTTAACGTTCAGGTGCTGACCACCCTCTACGTTGGATTCGTGGTGGAAGTAACCGTCCATCAGGCCAGCCAAGTTGGCTTTCTGGGCTTCCATATCTTTACCCAGTGCGTTCGGAACGATGGAGAAGGTATAGGAGATACCATCTTTAGCGTAAGCGAACGGCAGCTTGGCTACGGAAGTCAGGGAAGCAACAGCACCTTTCTGGTCACGACCGTGCATCGGGTTTGCACCCGGGCCGAACGGAGCACCAGCACGACGGCCATCCGGGGTGTTACCGGTCTTCTTGCCATATACCACGTTGGAGGTGATGGTCAGAACAGACTGGGTAGCAACAGCACCACGGTAGGTGTTCAGCTTCTGAATCTTCTTCATGAAGCGCTCAACCAGGTCACAGGCGATATCATCGACGCGAGCGTCGTTGTTACCGAACTGCGGGTATTCGCCTTCGATTTCGAAGTCGATGGCAACGCCATCTTCGTCACGAATCGGCTTGACCTTGGCGTACTTGATGGCAGACAGGGAGTCAGCGGCTACGGACAGACCAGCGATACCACACGCCATGGTGCGATATACGTCACGGTCGTGCAGCGCCATCAGAGAGGCTTCGTAGCTGTACTTGTCGTGCATGTAGTGGATGATGTTCAGCGCAGCAACGTATTGCTTGGCCAGCCAATCCATGAAGTGGTCCAGACGATCCATTACGTCGTTGTAGTCGAGGTACTCGGACTTGACCATCTCGGTTTTCGGACCGACCTGGATCTTGAGCTTCTCGTCCATACCACCGTTGATTGCATACAGCATGGTTTTGGCCAGGTTGGCACGAGCACCGAAGAACTGCATCTGCTTACCAACGATCATCGGGGATACACAGCAAGCGATGGCGTAGTCATCGTTGTTGAAATCCGGACGCATCAGATCGTCGTTCTCGTACTGAACGGAAGAGGTCTCGATGGATACCTTGGCACAGTACTTTTTGAAACCGACCGGCAGCTTCTCGGACCACAGGATGGTCAGGTTCGGCTCAGGGGACGGGCCCATGGTGTACAGGGTGTTCAGCATACGGAAGCTGTTCTTGGTGACCAGAGTACGGCCATCAACGCCCATACCAGCCAAGGTCTCGGTCGCCCACATCGGGTCGCCGGAGAACAGTGAATCGTATTCCGGAGTACGCAGGAAGCGAACCATACGCAGCTTCATGACCATGTGGTCCATCAGCTCCTGGGCTTCTTGCTCGGTGATCAGGCCTTTTTGCAGGTCACGCTCGATGTAGATATCCAGGAAGCTGGAGGTACGACCGAAGGACATGGCTGCACCGTTCTGGGACTTGACTGCCGCCAGGTAGGCGAAGTAGGTCCATTGTACGGCTTCTTTGGCGTTCTTGGCCGGTACGGAGATATCGCAACCGTACTTGGCAGCCATCACCTTCATCTGTGCCAGGGCACGGTGCTGCTCGGAGATCTCTTCGCGCAGACGGATGGTGGCTTCCAGGTTGACGCCGTTTTCCAGGTCAGCTTGCAGGGACTTGAACTGGGCCAGTTTATCGGCCATCAGGAAGTCAACACCGTACAGAGCAACACGACGGTAGTCACCGATGATACGGCCACGGCCGTAGGCATCCGGCAGACCGGTGATAACACCAGACTTACGGCAGTTCAGGATGTCTTTGGTGTAAACGTCAAACACGCCCTGGTTGTGAGTCTTGCGGTATTCGGTGAAGATCTTCTCGACCATCGGGTCCAGTTGACGACCGTACACTTCGCAAGAAGTTTTAACCATCTTGATACCGCCGTTGGCGATGATGGCGCGCTTCAGCGGCTTGTCAGTCTGCAGACCAACGATCTGCTCCAGGCTCTGATCGATATAACCGGCATCGTGTGCGGTAATGGTGGAGGGCAGGTCAGTATCAAAATCAACCGGCGCATGAGTGCGGTTCTCGATTTTGATCCCTTCCATGACCTTGTCCCACAGCTTGGTGGTCGCTTCGGTCGCGCCAGCCAGGAAGGACTCGTCACCTTCATACGGGGTGTAGTTCTTCTGGATGAAGTCACGGGTGTTGACAGAGGTCTGCCATTCACCGGCCGCGAAGCCTTCCCATGCTTTTTGGAACTGTTCGTTAAGTTCTGCCATTTTTCATTACCTCACACGGTATTGATGTAGTATCCCGCAATCATCCTTAATGATGACGACGGAAGATAAACCAGTAAGTCAGACCAACCATCACGCCACCACCGATGATATTGCCGATGGTCACGGGGATGAGGTTGTGTAGGACGAAGTTGGATACGGTCAGGTCAGCAAAGGTTGCCGGATCCTGGCCGATGGCCTGCCAAAACTCCGGACTAGCCACGCTGTGGATAGCGATACCAACCGGAATCATAAACATGTTTGCGATGCTGTGCTCGAAACCTGAGGCAACGAACATAGCAACCGGCAGCAGCATAACCACTACCTTGTCAGTCGCGCTGCGGGCTCCAAAAGCCATCCAGGCAGCAAGACATACCATCAGGTTACAGAGGATACCCAGCGCCACCGCTTCAAAGAAGGTGTGGTGAATCTTGTGTTGGGCCACTTTGAGGGCATTGAGACCCCACTGACCGTCTGCGGCCGTGTACTCGGCAGAAACGATGATCAGCGCCACCATCAGCAGACCGCCAATCAGGTTACCGAAGTAGACCAGACCCCAATTCTTGAGCAGCTGAGCCCAGCTGATGCGATTGGCAGCCTTGGCCACCAGTGTCAGGGTGGTGGAGGTGAACAGCTCGGCACCGAGCAGCACACAGAGAATAAGTCCGAGAGAGAAGCAGAGACCGCCAACCAGCTTGGCCATACCCCAAGGCATGGAGCCGGTTCCGGTCGTCACTGTGATGTAGAAGATAAATGCGATGGCGATGAAAGCGCCTGCGGTGATGGCCAGTGGAATGACCTTGTATGCCGGCTTGGTAGCCTTGGCATAGGTGATGTCTTCAGCCAGTGCAGCGATGGCTTCGGGCTTGAGACAATCGAATGGAGATTCAGCTTTCAATTATTTTCTACCTGAATGTTTTGCCTGTTGAAATCATAACAAAGGGCCTAATAGCCAAAATTGACATTGATCAAGTTTATCAGAGTGCGAATGTAATTTTACTACAAATATTTTAGTGCGATGGCTACGCCACTTTACACCAGGTATCAGCTGAAACAGAAATATCACATTTTTAATGCAATGATTTTAAAGAATTTATTCTAGAGCATGGAAATGTGGCATTGGCAAGATATCTTTGCAGATCGACAGCACATCCCCTGCCCTGCCATCAATCCCCTTAGGGGTATTTTTTGTTTTTTATTTCATCTTTGAATAACAATCCCGTGCCTTGCCGCACGATAAACAGAAGGGGCCACACGGCCCCTTCCTTTACAGCAACGATCACGCCCAGTGATGGGCTCGCTTGGCCTTCTGCAGCTTCTCGTAGGCCGCCAGCAGCTTCTGGTGCAGCGGGAACTGGGAGAGCGACAGATCGGCCGCCTCCAGCCCGTGGAAGCGTGCTTCGCCAGTGGCGTTGGCCCATGCCTGTGCCAGCGTCTCTTCACCATACATGCGAGTGAAGACGGCGCGATACTGCTCCGGATCCCGCTCCTCGTCGAGGAACAACTCGACGCAGGCACGCAGGGCGCGGTAGTAGCTGGCACGCTCGGCAGTAAACACCGACTGGTTGAACTCCATGGTCCAGTCGATGAGATCCAGTGCGGTCTCCAGCTCACCGGCGGCCAGCGCCAGCATGGCTTTCAGCTCGCCAACGCGCAGGGTGTGCAGCGCGGTCCCCTTGGCAGCGGCGATGCCCAGCAGCTCGCGTACACGGGTACGCTCGTCGTGCCCCTCTTCATCCAGTTGATCAAACAACGCCATGTACTGCTCGGCATCCCAATCCAGTGATGGCAGTGCCAGGATCACTTCTCGCAGGTTGGCGCCCATGTTGTTGTTGGCCAGCAGCAGATCTTCGGCCGGATAGATGTCGGACATGCCGGGCACCAGAATGCGGCAGGCGTAGACACCCAGATGCTCGTAGTCGGCGATATAGACCGGCTGCTCCAGCTCATGGAAGATGCCGATCAGGTGATCGAACTCCTCCTGCGAGGTACCGCGGAAGTCCCAGTCGGCAAACTCGAAGTCCGCATCCTGCTTGAACAGATCCCAGCTGATGAGGCCAGAAGAGTCGATGAAGTGGGTCTCGAGGTTGTGGTGATCCGCTACCTGCTCGTTGTCGAATGACGGCGGCACAAACACGTCGAGATCCTTGAGACCGCGGCCCTGCAGCAACTCGGTGACGGTCCGCTCGAAGGCCACTTCGAAGCGCGGGTGGGCGCCGAAGGAGGCAAAGCAGGTACCGTTGCTCGGGTTGAGCAGCACCACACAGATGACCGGATAGCGGCCACCGAGGGAAGCATCGAAGCTGTAAATGGGGAAGCCTTCCGCTTCGAGGGCGGCGATGGAGGCGGCAATCCCCGGATAACGGGCAATCACCTCGTCCGGGATCAGCGGCAAGCTGATGGCCTCGGCGATGATCTTGTTTTTCACGTGGCGCTCGAACACCTCGGAGAGCGCCTGGGTGCGCGCTTCGGTCTTGGTGTTGCCAGCGCTCATGCCGTTGGAGACATAGAGGTTGCCGATGATGTTCATCGGGATGTAGACGGTCTCGTGATCGGACTGACGCTCGAACGGCAGGGCGACGATACCGCGCTCCTCGTTGTTTGACTGCAGATCCACCAGCATGTCGGCGGTCACTTCACCGTCCGGGTTGTAGAACTTGCGGGTGAAGCTGTCGAGCAGACCGGCCGGGAACTGGTCACCCTCGATGGGGAACCACTTCTCGTTCGGGTAGTGAACGAAATCGCCCTTGGCGACCTGCTCGCCCAGATAGAAGTCGGCGAAGAAGTAGTTGGTGGAGAGACGCTCGAAATATTCGCCAAGGGCAGACGCGAGGGCGGCCTTCTTGCTGGCACCCTTGCCGTTGGTAAAGCAGAGGGCGCACTCTTTGTCGCGAATATGCACCGACCATACGTTCGGCACGGGGTTGAGCCAGGAGGCCTCTTCAATATCAAAGCCCAAGGCTTGCAGCTTGGTCTGGAAGCGTTCGATGGAGTCTTCCAGCGCCGCGTCCTTGCCGGGAATAAAAGTGTGGTCAGTCATCACGATATCCTGATTTTTATTGGCTCATGTTCGGCCGCAGATAATAGCAGGGGTCGGCGGCTTTGGCAGGACAAAAATCAGCAAACAGGGATGAGTCGCACGTTGAGAAACCGGCTTGTCCCCTCTCCCCCGCCACAAACAGCGCGGGCCCGGAGATTGCCCGGGCCGCTGGTTACGCGACGCGATAAACCGTCAGAGCTGCTTGCCCTGGCTCGCAATCACCTGGCTGTACCAGTGGAAGCTCGCTTTCTTGATCCGGCGAAGGGAGCCCCCCTGCTCGTCACGCTCCACATAGACGAAGCCGTAACGCTTCTGGTAGCCGTTGAGCCAGCTCAGGATGTCGGTGAACGACCAGGCGCAGTAGCCGAGCAATTCCACCCCATCCTGCATCGCCTCCTGGCACGCCTTGACGTGGCTGCGCAGGTAATCGATGCGGTACGCATCGTTCACCTTGTCGCCCGCCTCCAGCTTGTCGAACTCGCCAAGGCCGTTCTCGGTGATCATCAGCGGCAGACCATAACGGGAAGAGAGGCGACGCAGCGCGATGCGCATCCCGGTCGGGTCGATGGCCCAGTCCCAGTTACTGGTCTCAAGGTGCGGATTGGGCGCTGTCTTGTAGAGGCCGGGGATGCCGCTGGACGGCGTAGTGCCTTTCTTGCCGGTGGTGTTGATCCGCTGCAGGGTCTGACCGCCCAAGGGGTTATCAGTGTAGGTCAGGGTGTAGTAGTAGTTGACGCCGATGTAGTCGGGCGTCCCCTCTCGCAGCAGCTCCATATCACCCGGCAGGATCTCCGGCGCCTCGCCGTTTTCTCGCAAGTAAGCGAGCGCCGCCTGCGGATAGCGGCCAAAGCAGTAGGCATCCAGCCACCAGAGGTTGTTGAACTCCTCGGCGTTCTCATAGGCCAGCATATCTTTCGGATCGCACGACGCCGGATAGGCAGGAGAGTAGGCAAAGCTCGGGCCGATGAGGCCATTTGGCACATGCTGGCGAAACGCCTTGATCACTCGGGCATTGGCCAGAAACGCGATGTGGTTGGCGGCAAAGAAGCGCTTGCGATCCTGCACAGCGGGCGGATGGGTGCCGAGCTGATAGGCGTTGGTCAGGTTGTAGTTCTGCTCGTTGAGAGAGACCCAGTACTTCACCTTGCCGGCAAAACGCTGATAGAGGGTCACGCAGTAGCGCTCGAAATCCTCGATAATGCGTCGGTCTTCCCAGCCGCCGTACTCATCCTGCAGCGCCTGCGGCAGATCCCAGTGATAAAGGGTCAGTACCGGCTCGATCTGGTGGGCCAAGAGGGTGTCGATCAGCTTCTCGTAGAAGGCCAGACCCGCCTCGTTCACCTCCCCCCGACCAGTGGGATAGATGCGCGGCCAGCTCACCGAGAAGCGGTAAGCCTTGAGCCCCATCTCGGCCATCAGCGCCACGTCCTCTTCCATGCGGTGGTAGTGATCCACCGCCACATCGCCGTTGCTCCCCTCAAAGGTCTTGCCCGGCAGCTTGGTGAAGAGATCCCACACCGAGGGCCCCTTGCCATCGGCATTCCAGCCCCCCTCCACCTGATAGGCGGCGGAGGCGGCGCCCCACAGAAAATCGCTCGGGAAGTCGTTGAACTTGTGGTGATGCATCTGGTGTTGCTCCTTCTGCGCTGATGGTGTCAGCCATCTCTGATAACTCGGCGCCCCCTGTCTGGGCACCCGAAATGAATTGGCATAAGCATCCAACACTTCTAAAATTCCGTCCAATGACATATATGACCACTCAACATTCCCAACAGGAATGAAAGGAGCCCTGATGGAGCTACGGGATCTGAAAGCCTTCGTCACTCTGGGGGAGGTGCTGCACTTCGGCCAGGCGGCGGTACGTCAGCACGTTACCCAGTCGGCCCTGAGCAAACAGATAAGGCGACTGGAGGAGGAGCTGGGCGGTGAGCTGTTCGAGCGCAACGCCAGTACCACTCGCCTCACCGGACTGGGCAGGGCGCTGTATGAAGATGCCCGCGCTGTGGTCATCCAGAGTGAGCAGCTGTCGCGCACCGCCCGCGACGTGCTGGCGGGCAATGTCGGCACCCTGCGCATCGGCTTTGGCGTGGCCACCAAGATCCTGGTGCCCGCCGCCATCGCCCGCTTTCGCGCCGAGCGGCCGCAGGTGACCATCGAGCTCAACGATCTCTCCACTCACCACCAGCTACTGGCTCTCAGCGAGGGCAAGCTGGACCTCGGTTTTTGCCGCCTGCCCGCCCCCAAGGGGTGGTACGCCCTGCCAGTGGTCGAAGCCCACTTTGTCGCCGTGCTGCCCGCCAGCTACCGCGATGTGAGGGAGTTGGCGGATCTGGTGGACAAGCCGCTGGCGATCCTGCGTCGGGACAAGGCGCCGTCGTTTTACGATCACCTGATGAACTATCTGGCCCAGAGCGGGCTGCGTTTTCGCGATATCCAGTACGTCAACGACTTCGCCGCTGGCGTCGCCACCGCGGCGGCAGAGATCGCCTGGACCCTGGTGCCCTCCTCCACCACCATAGAGCACCCGGATGTGCTCACCCTCCCCTTGAGAGACGGGGAAGCCTGCTGGACCATTGGCCTTATCCGTCCGCCCCACAGCAAGGGGCCCTTGATCGATGCCTTCTGGGCAACCATCGCCGATATGACGCCAAGATAGACACGCCGATGGCAAACAGCAGATGGCGGCAACGCATCAACGATAGCGTTCGACGATACGCGCCAACTCGCCGCTTTGTCGCAGCTGTTGCAGGGCACGGTTGAACTCGGTTATCCGGGTATTGAAGCGGGAGTGCTTGCCGATGCAGAGATTGAACGGGGTAGAGACAAGCTGCAGCGGCACCTCGACCACCTGCCCGGACAATCCCAGCTGGTTGAGTTTGAAACGTGCCACCAATGGGTCGGTCACCATCAGATCCCCCCGCCCCGCCGCCAGCATCTTGAAGACATTATCAACATTGATGGTGTGATGAACGGTGAAGCCCGCCAGATTCTCCTTGCCCCAGCCGTTACCGAAATAGTCGAGAAAGGTAAGTGATTTGAAGTCGCTCAAGCGGCTGGCACGCTGAAATTCCGCCATGCGGGGATGGGCACGCTGGGTAAAAATGGTTAGCACAGTGGTGGTGACCGGCTCTTCCACAACCAGGGTATAGCTGCGCCGCTCCCGGGTAGCGATAGTGACAAAACCATCGGCCTGCGCCATCCGCACCAGTTTTTGCGCCCGTTGCCACGGATAACCTTCATGACGCACCCGCAGCCCCATCTGCGCCGCCACCCGATCCATCACGTCGATCATCAGCCCGCGCATCTTGCCCTGTTCGTCACGCCACGAATATGGGGCAAAGTCGTCAAAGTAGACCAGCTTCAACTCAGCCGCTGGCGCCGCCCATGCACTCTGCCACATCAGCAATCCCCACAGGATTGCGCTCCCCAGACTGACTCTCATGGCCGCGACTCCATCCACTTCTGCCAACTCTGAGCCTAGTGCAAAGCGGCTGTGGCAAGGATCAGAAGCCGGTGAAACAAGTGGCCAGCAAAAAGAGAGGGGAAGCAGTGGCTTCCCCTCTCTCGTTCGTTTTTCAGCACGCCACCTTATCGATGGCGGTCACGGCTTGCCGGTTACGCCAGCTCGGCCCGCAGCGCCCTGGTGGCATCGACCATCACCTTGAGGGCAGCCTCTGTCTCTTCCCAGCCGCGGGTCTTGAGGCCGCAATCCGGGTTGACCCAGAGCCGCTCGGCCGGGATCTGCTTGGCCGCCTTGCGCAGCAACCCCTCAATCCAGCTCTGGCTCGGCACATTTGGCGAGTGGATGTCGTAAACACCCGGGCCAATCTCGTTGGGGTAGTTGAAGCGCTCGAACGCTTCGAGCAGCTGCATCTGGCTGCGGCTGGTCTCGATGGTGATCACATCCGCATCCAGCGCCGCCACCGCCTCGATGATGAGGTTGAAATCGCTGTAGCACATGTGGGTGTGGATCTGGGTGCTGTCCGCCACCGGGCTTGCACTCAGACGGAAGGCGCGCACTGCCCAATCGAGATAAGCCTGATGATCTTGCTTGCGCAGGGGCAAACCTTCGCGGATCGCCGGTTCATCGATCTGGATGATCTTGATGCCAGCGACCTCCAAGTCAGCAACTTCGTCGCGAATGGCCAGCCCGATTTGCAGTGCGGACTGCTCGCGGCTCACATCTTCCCGCGGGAAGGACCAGCAGAGGATGGTCACAGGGCCGGTCAGCATCCCCTTCACCGGCTTGTCGGTCAGGCTCTGGGCAAACTTTGTCCACGCCAGAGTCATGGGGGTCGGGCGGTCGATGTCGCGGGTGATCACCGGCGGCTTGACGCAGCGGGAGCCATAGCTCTGTACCCAGCCGAAGCGGGTGATGGCAAAGCCATCCAGCAGCTCACCGAAATACTCCACCATGTCATTGCGCTCGGCCTCGCCATGTACCAGCACGTCCAGCCCGATGGCCTCCTGACGCGCGATGGCATCGCGGATCTCGGCCTTTATGCCCGCCTCGTAGGCGCTGTCATCGATGCGACCAGCGCGCCAATCCTGCCGCAACACCCGGATCTGCGAGGTCTGCGGGAAGGAGCCGATGGTGGTGGTGGGCAGCAGCGGCAGCTTGAGATCCGAGCGCTGCAGCTCGGCCCTGACCGGATAGGGGCTGTGGCGATCAAAATCGCTGTTGGTGAGGCTGGCGAGCCGTGACTGCACCGCTTTTTTGTGCACCCGGCTGTCGGACTCCCGATCCACGATGGGCTGGCTGTAGGCGGTGATTTTGTCGAGCTCGCCCCCATCCAGATACTCTCTGAGCAGTCCCAGCTCGAAACATTTTTGCAAGGCGAAGGCGAACCAGCTGCGGGTCTGGGGATCCAGCTCCTGCTCCAGGGTCAAATCCACCGGGCTATGCAGCAATGAGCAGGATGAGGCCACCCAGAGCCGCTCGCCGAGTTTGGCTTTCAGTGCCTTCAGAGTCGGCGCCAGCTTGGCCAGATTGGCACGCCAGACGTTGCGGCCGTTGATCACCCCGGCGGAGATGACCCACTGGGCGGGCAGATGCGGCACCAGGGTCTCCAGCTGTTCGGGGGCGGCCACCAGATCCAGATGCAGGCCATCTACCTTGAGGCTGGTGATGATGTCGCGCTGATGGGCCACCGAACCGAAATAGGTGGTGAGCAGCAGCTTGCAGGGGCCGCTCAGGCGCTCGTAGGCGTTGAGGTAGGCCAGCCGCCACTCGTCCGGCAGGTCCAGCGTCAGCGCAGGTTCATCGATCTGTACCCACTCCACCCCTTGGGCGGCCAGTTTGGCCAGGATCTCCTGATAGACGATGAGCAGGCGATCGAGCAGTTCAAGGCGGGAGAAGCCGCTCTCTTTCTCCTTGCCGAGCCACAGATAAGAGACCGGTCCCAGCAGCACCGCCTTGACCGGCAGCCCCAGAGCCTTGGCCTCTTCCACCTCGTCAAACAGCTGGCTCCAGCCCAGCTTGAAGCGCTGGTCACGGCTGAATTCCGGCACCAGATAGTGATAGTTGGTGTTGAACCATTTGGTCATCTCGGCGGCGGCCGCCGCCGGGCCGGTCGGCGCACGGCCACGGGCGACCCGGAACAGGGTGTCGAGATCGGTCTCGCCATGGCGGTGACGGGCAGGCACCGCATCCACCAGCAGACTGGTGCCAAGCACCTGATCGTACCAGGCAAAGTCGCCCACCGGCAGCAGATTGACCCCGGCGCCGTGCTGGGCCTGCCAGTGGCGCTCACGCAGCGTCTTGCCCACGGCAACGAGTTCGGCCTGAGTGGTCTCGCCACGCCAGTAGGATTCGAGGGCAAATTTCAGCTCGCGCTTGGCGCCGATACGGGGGAAGCCCAGGGTGTGTGCTCGTGTCATAGGTTCATTTCCTTATGCTCATTCATCTGATGGGAAACTGGATGATTTAGCCATCCAGATGTTTACACATCCAAAATGACAAGATAAGGTGACGCTGGCTATTGAATCCTCTTCAAGTGGCTCTCAAATAATCCTCAACTGACCGCCAGTCAGGTTCACCGCGAGGATACAGAGGCCGATGTTTACAGGTGCAAGAGGTGCCGGAGTCAAGAAGCACAGCAGGCCACCGCCGACCGTAACCTCAGCGCCATACGCAATCTCACAAGGAGCCATCTTATGGCAGTGCCAAGCAATGCAGGGATAGAGATCAAACACTTGAAAACATTGACCGCGCTGGCCGAGCAGGGCTCGCTGGCCGGTGCGGCGCTGACCCTCAACCTCACTCAGTCCGCCCTCTCCCACCAGCTCAAGGAGCTGGAGACCCGCCTCAATCTGGAACTCTACCTGCGCAAAAGCCGCCCGCTGGTGCTGACCGCAGCCGGCAGCCAGCTGCTCGCCCTCGCCCGTCAGGTGTTGCCCGCTCTGGCCCAGACCGAGAAGCAGTTGCAGGCCCTGCAGAGCGGCGATGCGGGCAGGCTGCATCTGGCGCTTGATTGCCACAGCTGCATCCAGTGGCTGCTGCCGCTGTTGCCGGAATTTCGCCGCCAGTGGCCCGGGGTGGATCTGGAGGTGGAGTCAGTGCCGGGCTTTGATGCCATCAATGCCCTGCTAGGCGGCCAGCTCGATCTGCTGCTTACCTCCGATGTGCAGGCCCGCGGCGATCTCCACTTCGAGCCGCTGTTTGCCTTCGATCTGACTCTGGTGATGGCGCCGGATCATCCCCTCTGCCACCGGAGCCGCATCGAGCCGGGCGATCTGGGGCCGGAGGTGCTGCTGGTCTATCCGGTGGAGCGCAGCCGCATGGATATCTTCAGCCGCTTTTTGCAACCCGCCGGGGTGGAGCCCGCCCGCTGCAAGCCGGTGGACAACACCTCGGTGATGCTGCAGATGGCCGCCGCCGGCCTCGGCGTCGCCGCCTTGCCACGCTGGGCCAGCGACGAGTTTGTCAGACAGGGGATGCTCTGCGCCCGCCCCCTCGGCAGCGGTATCCGTCGCCATATGTACGGCGCGGTGCGGGCCGCCGATCGGGATCAAGCCTGCCTGCAGAGCCTGTTCGAGCGCATTCGCACCAAGATGGAGGGATAGCCCCCTCAGCGTGGCTGACCGACCTCTGCCAGCAGTGCAGGCAACTGCGCCTTGATAAAGTCGATGAGGGCTCTGACCGCCGGTGACAGACCGCGCCGCGCGGGATAGAGCATCACCAGCTTGCCATCTTTGGGACGCCACTCGGGCAACAGTTGTTGCAGCCGCCCATCCGCCAGCTCATTCACGCAGGCGTAAAGTGGCAAGCCCACCATCCCTAGCCCCGCCAGCGCCGCCTGTTTGAGGGTTTGCACATTGTCGCTGCGCAACAGCACATTGACCGCCACCTCCTCACTCTCCCCACTGTCGTGCCGCAGCCGCAGCAGGTCAGCCTGACGCTCCAGCGAGCTGAAAAGCAGGACATCTTCTCCCTCCAGCTGGCGCGGATGCATCAGTGCACCGTGGCGGGAGAGCCACGCCGGGGTCGCCAGCACGCCCCACTGCACCGTACAAAGCGGTACCTGCACCAGACTGGAGGGGGGCTGCTCGAAGGCCACCCCGCGGATCACCACATCCAGCCCCTCCTCCAGCAGATCCACCTGCCGATTGCTGGCTTGCACGGCGAGCCTCACCTTGGGGTATTGGGCCATGAAAGCGGGCAACAAGCGGGCGAGCAGCGCATCGGCGATGGTAATGGGCACGCTGATCCGCACCAGACCGCTCGGCTCCTGCTGCCGTTGCCGCACAGCCGCCTCTCCCGCCTGCGCCTCGGCCAGCATCGCCTGACAGTGGCGATAGAGCACCTCACCGGCATCGGTCAGGCTGAGCTGGCGTGAGGTACGTTGCAGCAGACGGGTATCCAGCCGCTCCTCCAGCAGCCGGATCCGGCGCGAGATCCGCGACTTGGGCACGCCAAGCGCCCGCGCAGCGGCAGTGAATCCCTGTCGCTGCACCACATGGGTGAAGAGATAGAGATCATTCAAATCAAGTTCCAGTGGTGTCATCGGGCAGCCTTGATCAGGGTGAGGTGCATTCACATCGTTCCATAAATGGAACGATAAGAACCTATTTCACCAGATTGTCGCCATTCTTGCAGCCATCATAATGGCCCTGTCCCCATCAGACGGTTACTGCGCGGGCAATTCGCCCCACCAGCAAGGGCCGTTTGACTGTTCCAATATCACAAGGAGTTCACCATGAAACTGCGACAAATCTGCTCTGCCACCCTGCTCGGTCTGGCGACCCTGACCACCACGCTGGCCACCACAGCGACACCTGCCATGGCCGCCGAGGCTGCCAGCCATCCGACCGTATCACCCAACCGCTATCTGGAGATGCTCTCCCGAGACAATGCGGTACTGCTGCTGGTCGACCATCAGGTCGGCTTGCTGAGCGGCGTGCGCGACACCACGGTGGGCGAGCTCAAGCACAACGTGGTGGCGCTGGCCAACGCCGCCCGCGCCCTCGGCGTGCCGGTGATCGTGACCGCGACCATGCCCGATGGCATGTGGGGCCCCACCATGCCTGAACTGACCAGTGCCCTGCCGGATGTGAAGGTGATCAACCGCACCGTCATCAACGCCTGGGACGATCCTGCCGTGCGCACCGCCATTGAGAAGACCGGCCGCAAACAGCTGATCATCGCCGGGGTATCCCTCGAGATCTGCGCCAGCTTCCCGGCCCTCTCTGCCAAGGCTGCCGGCTATGATGCCCGGGTGGTGCTCGATGCCTCCGGCACCTTTAACGAAGCCAAGCGCACCACTGGGCTGCAACGCTTGCTGGGGGCCGGTATCCCGGTCACCGACTACGCCTCTGCCGCGGTCGAGATGCTGCGCAGCAACGTCGACCCCAAGGCGCACGATGTCTACAGCGCCCTCGACATGCCTTTCGCCACCCTGGTGTGGCAGATGCAAGAGGGTGCCAAGAAGTCGTAACTCGCCTCGCCTTCGGTCAGATGACCGAAGGCTTCTTTTGTCTTCAAGAGGTTATATCGATGACCAGACGCCTGACTCTCTCCACCCCCGTCAAGGGCCAACCGCTGCGCATTGGCAGCGGCTTTGCAGCCAGCCATTTTGGCGAACACTTTTTCAACGGTCTGATAGACCCCGTGGTGATGGTGGATCACTTCCAGATGACCGCCCCCACCTTCGAGCCCCATCCCCACGCCGGGATCTCTGCCGTCACCTATCTGTTCGAGGATTCGACGAGCCCCCACGTCAACTACGACTCCCTCGGCAATCAGGGCCCCATCGAACAGGGCGCGCTCCACTGGCTGGCGGCCGGGCGCGGGGCCGTACATACCGAGCAGCCGGAGGGAGCATCGCCCTATGTCCACGCCCTGCAGATCTTCGTCAACCTGTCTGCCCGTCAAAAGATGATGTCGCCTTTTGCCGTCCACGCAGCCGCAGCCACCATCCCCGAGTTTAATGGCGAAGGGGTGCGAGTACGGGTGGTCGCAGGCCACAGCAACGGGATAACGGCACCACACTCGGTAGAACTACCCCAACCCTTTACCCTGCTCGATGGCAATAGCGAGCCAGGTAGCCGCTTCACCCATCTGCTGGCGGCTGGCTGGAATGCGATGATCTATCCCCTGACCGGATCGCTGACCCTGCAGGCTGAGGGAGAGCGGCACCTCATCCCGGCAAGTCACGGGATGGGGATAAGCCTCCCTGCCGACGGCGGCGAGGCGGTGGCTCTGCAGCTTGAGGCCACCGAGCCATGCCACTTCGTGGTGCTCTCAGGCCAGGCGCTCAATGAACCCCTGGTCAAACATGGTCCCTTCGTCATGAACAGCCACGACGCCATTGCAGATCGGCTGCATGCCTATCAACGCGGCGAATTTGGCCAGCTCAGCGATGAGTGGCTGCACAACGGCCAATCTCAGCCATGAACACGCTCGCTGGCCACCAGCCACAAAGAACCTGTTGGCCTCTGGTCTTCCTCGCCATTTTCGCCGGTGCCAGCGGCGCCCTCTGCCTTGGCAAAATGCCCGCCGTGCTCGGCATACTGCGCAGCGAGCTGGGGCTGACACTGGTTGAAGCCAGCTATCTCGCCTCGGCTTTCAATACGCTGGCGATCCTCTGCAGCCTCTTTCTCGGCCTGTTGCTGACCCGCTGGAGTGGGCGGCAAACCGGGGTTGTCGGGCTTTTGGTTATCGTCACAGGCGGAGCGTTGGCACTGCCCGCCACTGGGCTGGCCATGATGCTGCTGTCGCGCATTGTCGAGGGGATTGGCTTTTTGCTGATCTCGGTGGCCATGCCCGCCTTTATCGTGGCGGTGACCCGGGAGGAGGATAAACGGCTGGCCCTGAGTCTGTGGGCGGTCAATCTGCCCCTTGGTGCGGCGGCCGGCATGCTGCTCACCCCCTGGCTCACGGCGCAAGGTGGCTGGCGCCTGGCCTGGCTGATCCTGATGGCTCTGCAACTCTCGGCCCTGCTGCTTCTGCTGGCCAGTCGTTCGGCAGATAAACTGCGGGTCGGGGCACCCCAAAACTCGATCAACTCGGGCCACCCGCTGCGCCAACTCACGGTGCTCCGGCAGAAGGCACTCTGGCGCTACGGGTTGGCGTTCACGCTCTACAGCCTGATGCTATGGGCGCTCTTTGTCTGGCTGCCAACCATGTTGCAAGGCACTCCCGGGACTGGCCAAAGCCAGATCGCCCTGCTCTCGGCACTGGCGGTGGTCGCCAACATTCCCGGCAACCTGATGGGGGCATGGCTGCTGCGCCGGAGCGTGGCGCGAGATCGGCTCATCAGCTGGGCACTGAGCCTGATGGCGCTGTGCGGCATGTTCGCCTTCTGGCCCGGCCTGTCGCCGTGGTGGGCCTATGGATTGTGCCTCGTCCTCTCCCTGTCGGGTGGTATGGCGCCGCCGGCTATCCTCTCGTCAGCACAGGGAGTGAGTCAGGGGCCGGTACAACTGGCCATCGTGCAGGGATTTGGCGGCCCTGATGACGGACAACGGCCAATGGGGGAGCGCTCGCTGGCTCTTTCTGGGCGGCTTGCTGCTGGTCGCGCTACTTTATGCCGCGGGCCACCTGCCGGGCTTAAGCATGGCTGTAAAACAGGCTCGATCGCATTCTCGGCAAGATGGAAGATGACGAATAGAGAGGGAAACATCACAGTTATCGCAGGGAATGCTGGCCAGACAAGAGGCTGTTCAGTATGTTAACTGTTTAATCATGCTTAACGGTAGCCACCATGTCTCAAGTCGATCTCAATCTCTTTCGCGTCCTCGATGCGGTGATCCGCTATGGTGGTGTCACCACGGCCGCCGAGATGATGGAGATGACCCCCTCGGCCATCAGCCAGGCCATCAGCCGCCTGACCAGCCTGGTGGGCGAGCCGCTGTTTGTCCGCCAGGGACGCGGCATCACCCCCACGGCGCGAGCGCTCAGTCTGCACCACGAGATCATGGTGCCGCTGCACGACATGGAGCGCAGCCTGCAGCGCTCCGATCTCTTTGATCCCCAGACCAGTCGGCGCACTTTTCGCATCGCGGGGGTGCCCGATATCGATATCTTCTTCCTGCCGGAGCTCAACAACCTGCTGCAGACCCAAGCCCCCAACTGTCAGCTGGAGTGGAACACCCAGGTGCAGGACGAAGCCCTGCGCCAGAACAGCCTCTATCTGCACAGCGTGGATCTGGTGCTGGCCACCAAGCCGATGGCGGAGCAGGGGATCGAAAACGAGCAGATCATGTCCCAGTCCCTGCGCATCGCCTGCCGCAAGGATCACCCCAGGATCCGCCAGGCCCCCGACATGGCCACCTTCTTCAACGAAAAGCACGTGGTATTGCAAACCAGGCGGCTCGACAGCTTGCTGCTCAACACCCTGACCAAGGCGCCGCTGCCGCCGCGCCAGATTGCCTACGAGAGCGACTCCCTGCTCACCGCCCTTCATCTGGTGAGTCGTACCGACTGGCTCTGCGTCGCCAGCCAGTGGCATATGGAGAAGCTGGGGCAAGCGCTGGATCTGGCCAGCTATCCCCTCCCCTGGCTCTCGGAGGATTGCCCCGTCTACATGAGTTGGCACAAGAGCTCCGGTCAGGATACCGGGCTTAATTGGCTCAAAGATCAGGTGCGGGCCGTCAGTTCGTTTTAAGTATGCTTAACAGTCAAGCATGCCCATCTACTCATCCGGGCTATCGCTCTTCTCGACAAACCGCCTTATGGATAATTCCCCTTCAGGATAATCGGGGGCCTTTTCTCAACAATTAAGGCGCAGCTCATGACGACATCGTCGTGCCGAAGTAGCTGCGCAGCGCCTCCACCACCCGTCGCACCTTCTCCGGGATCTCCCGCTGCGGCGTGATGGCGTGGATCTCCATCGGTGCCACCCGAAAACCGGGCAGCAGTTCGAGCAGACGCCCCTGCGCCAGATCCTCGCCAATTTCTCCCTCCGGTTGCAGCGAGATCCCCTGCCCCGCCAGCGCAAACTGGCGCAAGGGCAACACGTTATTGCAGAGCACCTTGGCCTTGAACCTCACCCTGTGTTCGCCACCCTTTTCATCCTGCAGCAGCAAACCGTTGCCCAGCATGTCGCCGCAGAGCCAGTCGTGGGTGGCCAGATCGGCGGGCATGCGCGGCGTCCCCTTGCGCGCCAGATAGGTGGGAGCGGCGCAGAGCAGCATCCGGGTCTGCCCCAGTTTGCGGGCCACCAGGGTCGAGTCAGGCAAGGTGCCGACCCGCAGCGCCACGTCGATCCGCTCGGCAATCAGATCCCGCTTCTCGTCGTCGGCGATGATGTGAATGGTGAGGCCGGGGTGGGCCTGCAACAGCGGCGAGAGGGCCAGCGCCAGCGGCTGGCCCGCCATCCCCACCGGGGCGGTGATCCGCACTTCCCCGAGCAGGGCGTCGCGCACCTCCGAGAGGCGCAGCTCGGTCTCGCTCAGAGTCTGCTGCAACGCCCGACACCCTTGCCACACCACCTCTCCCGCCTCGGTCAGACTGAGACGACGGGTGGAGCGATGGAGCAGGGGCAGTCCGAGCAGGCTCTCCAGCTGACTGATATGCTGACTGACGGCGGAGGGGGTCATGCCAAGGGATTTGGCCGCCCCTGTCATGCTGCCCGCTTCCACCACGGCGGCGAAGATGGCGTAACGTCTGAGCTGTTCCATTATTAAATCCAGCTTATAAGTGAATGCATTTTTGAGGTGATTATTAAATCATAAATGGCGGCGTAGGATAGCCCCATTCCAACAGTGAAGGAGAGTTCCCCATGAAGATTGCCCTGATCGGTGCCAGTGGTTTTGTCGGTTCAGCCATCCTGAACGAGGCCATCAGCCGCGGCCATCACGTCACCGCCATCGTCCGCGATGTCAGCAAGGTGGCCGCCCATCCGCAGGTCACCGCCGTGGCGGTGGATGCCCAAAACCCGCAGGCATTGGCCGAGGTGCTCAAGGGGCACGATCGGGTGATCAGCGCCTACAACCCGGGCTGGACCACACCGGATATCTACGACCAGTACCTCAAGGGCGCCAACGCGATCGTCGCAGCAGCCAAAGCGGCCAACAGCTGGCTGCTGGTCGTGGGTGGTGCCGGCAGTCTGGAGGTTGCCCCCGGCGTGCAACTGGTGGATACCCCTGAGTTTCCGGCCGAATGGAAACAGGGGGCGCTGGCCGCCCGCGACGGTCTCACCGCCCTGCGTCGTGAAACCACCCTCGACTGGCGCTTTGTCTCTCCCCCGGTGTTCCTCGAACCAGGCGAGAAGCGCGGCGGCTATCGGATTGGTGGCGATCAGGTGCTCTTTAGCGGCGAACAGCCTGCCGGGATCACCGCCGGTGATCTGGCCGATGGCGTGCTGAACGAAGTGGAAAAACCGGCTCACCAGCGCCAGCGCTTTACCCTGGGTTACTGAGAGCCAGCAGGCGGTTAAGGCCAGAATACGCGGTCACTCGCCTGTGCTTTCGGTCAGGTGAAAAACCGCTCAACCAGAAGGGAGGCATCCGCCTCCCTTCTGTTTTGGCCATTTTCTGTTTTGGTCATTTTTGCCGCTGGCAGCTTGCCTCTGGTTATCACTCTCCCCCTCATCGTTGCCCCTTTACCCCGCAATGGCTGCGCAAAAGACCTTCAGCCCATCAGGCGCCGAATTCCATTTCGAATTTTGTGTATAACTAAGAATAATTTGTTGTTTCCGTCTTATAACACCGAACAGTAGCATCCCCTTTATCCCAGATGGCGCCACACTGTCGCGCCATCCCGTTTGCCGCTTATCAGGTCTGCCAACAGCGGATGCAGTGCAAGAGATGGCGCCAGAGATAACGAAAGAGTGAGGAGGTGTACATGGAACATTCACCACTGCCGATCATCGATCTGGCTGCCCTCAACGGGGCGCCCGAGGTACGTCGCCCTATGCTGGCCAGGCTGGCCGCAGCCGCCCGCGACGTCGGCTTTTTCTATCTGACAGGACATGGCCTGAGTGACGCCGAGCAGCGGGAAACCCTGACGCTGGCAGAGCGCTTCTTTGCTCTGCCGGAGCAGGAGAAACTTGCGGTGCAGATGGTCAACAGCCCCCACTTTCGCGGCTACAACCGGGTCGGTGCCGAGCAGACCCGTCAGCGGCCGGATCTGCGAGAGCAGTTCGATATCATGAACGAAGCGCAAGCCCTGCCTGCGGCGCAGATCCGTGAACCCTGGCAGCGGCTGATCGGCCCCAACCAGTGGCCGACCGCCCTGCCCGAGATGAAAGGCCATCTGCTGGCGTGGCAGGAGCGGCTGAGCGATATCACCCTCACCCTGCTGGCCGCTTTTGCCGAGGTGCTGGAGCAACCGGCCAACGTGTTTGACGACAGTATTCGCGGCGCCCCCTACCAACACATGAAGCTGATTCACTACCCAGGGCAAGAGGCGGGTGGCAGCAGTCAGGGGGTCGGCGCCCACAAGGATCCCGGCTACCTGACGCTGGTGATGCAGGACAATCACTCGGGGCTTGAGGTCGAGACGGCCGACGGCTGGATCTCCGCACCGCCCCTGCCGGGAGCGCTGGTGGTCAATATCGGCGAGCTGCTGGAGCTAGCCTCCAACGGCTATCTCAAGGCGACCCTGCATCGGGTGGTAAGCCCGCCGCCCGGCGTCTCGCGCCTCTCCTGCGCCTTCTTTATGGCGGCGCGGCTCGATGCCACCGTGCCACTGCTCAGCCTCTCCCCCGCGCTGGCAGCGCAGGCGCAAGGGCCGGAGAGTGACCCGACCAACCCGCTCTTCTATCAGGTTGGGGAGAACGTGCTGAAAGGGCGGCTGCGCTCCCACCCGGACGTGGCGGCGCGTCACTATGGGCCGTTGGAGCCCGCTCGCTTCCAGCGCACAGAGAGCGAAGCGATACCGGCCTGAGCAGCGCAAAGATTCGCAGGCGGGTATATGCATAAGCCACAAGCCGCATGCACATACCCGCGCTGACAAAAACAACAAGCAACGAACAACAAAACAAGTCATGGCCAGAGCCTGGCCATCACGGAGCAACACGATGAAATTCAAGACCATGAGCGTACACAGTGGCCAGCGGATCGACCCACAGACCGGCGCCCTCACCACCCCGCTCTACCAGAGCAGCACCTTCAGCTACTTCAACGCCCAGGCGGGCAAGGAGCGCTTTGCAGGTCAGGCCCCCGGCTTTATCTATAGCCGCTTTGGCAACCCCACCACCGCCGAGCTGGAGCAGAAACTGGCGGCGCTGGAAGGGGCTGACGAAGCGCTGGTGGTGGCGAGCGGCATGGCGGCGGTGAGCGCCATCATGTATGCGCTTGCCGACAGCGGCGATGAGGTGGCCTATATCGGCCCGCTCTACGGCGGCACCGATGCCTTCCTCAAACAAACCTTCAGCCGCGCCGGTATCAAGGTCACCGCCTACGAGAGTGACCAGGATCTGCTGGCCAACATCCGCCCCGCCACCAAGGTGGTACTGTTCGAAACCCTGACCAACCCCACCCTCAAGGTGGTGGATCCGCGGCTGGTGGTGGAAGCGGCCCGCAAGGTGGGCGCCATCACAGTGTGTGACAACACCTTCCTCACCCCCTACCTGCTGCGTCCGCTGGAGCTCGGGGTCGATGTAGTGATGCACAGCGGCACCAAATATCTGGGTGGCCACGGCGACATCATCGCCGGGGTGGTGGCGGGCTCTCACGCCCTGATGAAATCGATCCGCACCGTGGCCCTCAAGCATATCGGCTCCCCCATCGGCCCGCAGGAGGCATACCTGCTGCAGCGTGGGGTCAAGACCCTGCCGCTGCGGATGGATGCCCACCTGCACAATGCGCAGAAAGTGGCCGAGTTTCTGGCGGCACATCCGGCGGTGAAGAAGGTGATCTACCCGGGGCTTGCCAATCATCCGGGCCACGATGCCCTCGGCGCCTTCGCCAGCGGCTTTGGCGGCATGGTGAGTATTGAACTTGAAGGCGGGTTTGAGCGCTGTGCCACCCTGCTCGACAACCTGCAGCTATTCGTGCAGGCGGTGAGTCTGGGGGACCTCGAGAGTCTGGCCTGCCATCCGGCCAGTACCACCCACGCCGCCATGGACGAGGCGAGCCGCCTCGCCGCCGGGGTCAACGACGACCTCATCCGCTTCAGCATCGGGGTGGAAGATGCGGACGATCTGATCGCCGATCTGGCCGCCGCGCTGGCGCAGATCTAACCGGGAGCACGCATCTCACTTGCCCGCCAAATGGCGGCGAGTGAGATGCCCCAAACACAACAACGGCCCATCAAGGGCCGTTGTTGTTTGTTGCGCTATGGAAAGACGGGATTTACTCCTCCCACACCACCACTTGCGATGAGGGCCAGCGATCCCCGACCTGGGCGTACTTTTGCTCCAGCAGGTGACGCTTGATCTTCATGGTGGGGGTCAGCACGCCGTTTTCGATATTCCAGGGAGTCTTCACTACCAGAATGCCGCGAATTTTGGCATGAGATTCCAGCTGATCGTTGACCCGTACCCGCGCCGCTTCCAGTCTGGCGTTGACCTCCTCCCGATTGCCCTTCATGGCGCTCTCGGCCAGCTGCACCAGCGCAATGGGCTGGGGCATGCCATAACCAATCACGCAGAGCTGTTCGATAATGGGCTCCTGACCCAGCAGCCCCTCGATGGGCACCGGCGCCACATACTTGCCCTTGGCGGTCTTGAACACATCCTTCATCCGGCCGGTGATGGTGAGATAACCCTCCTTGTCCAGCTTGCCCATGTCGCCGGTGTGGAGCCACCCCTCGGCATCGATGGCCTCGGCGCTGTGCTCTGGATCCTTGTAGTAACCCAGCATCATCCCTTCGCAGCGGCAGAGGATCTCCCCCTCGTCGGAGATCTTGATGGTCACCCCAATCCCCGCCTTGCCGACGGTGCCGATCTTGTCGGCGCGGAACGGGTAGTTGATGGTGGAGTAGGCATGGTTCTCGGTCATGCCCCAGGCTTCAGTCACCTTGAGACCGATGCTCAGATACCACTCAAGCAGCGCAGGGGAGACCGGCGCGGAGCCGCAGCCGAGTACCCGGGCCTGATCCAGTCCCAACCCCTTTTGCAGCTTGCGTTTGATAAGGCCGGAGATAAGCGGGATCTTGAGCAGCAACTCCAGTTTGTTCTGGGGCAGCTTCTCGTGGATCTTGATGCGGAACATGGCCCACAGCCGTGGCACCGAGATAAAGACGGTGGGACGGCAGCGTTTGACATCTTCGATAAAGGTGTCGAGAGATTCGGGAAAGGCGATGGTAGCGCCGCCATAGAGACTGCCGCCGTAGATGTAGACCCGCTCGGTAATGTGGGCCAGCGGCAGGTAGGAGAAGCCCCGATCGGCCTGGCTCAGGCTCACCGTCTCCACCAGCTTCTCGCACGACCAGGCGTAACGCTCGACGCTCAGCATCGCCCCTTTCGGCTTGCCGGTGCTGCCAGAGGTGTAGACCAGACTCAGCAGGGAGTCAGGGGCCTGCACCGGGCTGTCAGGGATCGGCTCGTGCGCCTCCAGCAGATCGTCCCACTGGTGGCTGGCCGGCATGGTGTCATAGGGGAAGGCGATGCGCAGCAGATCGGCGGGTACGCCCGCCTCCTGACTCTTCCAGTCATCCAGCTTGCCGACGAAGATCGCCTTGGCCTCGCTATGGCGCAGCACATATTCGATGGTGTCGACGTTGGCAGTCGGGTAGATGGGCACGCTCACATACTGCCCCATCTGCATCGCCAGATCGGCGATAAACCACTGGGCGCAGTTCTTGGAGAGCAGCGCCACCTTGTCACCCGCCACCAGACCAAGGTGACGCAAGGCCGTCACCATCCGCCGCGCTTCATCGGCCACTTCACCCCAGGTGAAATCGACATATTCGCGGTTGATGGTTTGACGCAGGTAGGTTCGATCAGGACACTGCCGCTCCCAGTGATAGAGCATCTCGAGCGGCAGTTTATTGGCAATGCGTGAGGAGGAGGCCATAGTTTAATCCCTGAAACAAAAGGCGAAACTTATTATTAACCTTTCACTAACTTCAGGGGAAGAATAAACTCAAACTTCAGTTTGAATTGTGTATCCGATCAAGCTTCTGCGTCTTGTTGCAAACGACTCCACATCGCCTGCACCAGTTTTTCATCCTCTTCAGAAAGCTCACCTTGCAAGATCGCCTCGTTGAGGCTGCGCAGCACATAGCTCTTGACGTCCCGCACCAGGGTCTTGCCTTCCAGCTCGGCCCGGGCAACGGCCAATGAGATATGACCTCGCAGGTAACCCCCCGCAAACAGCTCATCGTCGGTCGCGGTGGCAACCATGCTGTCGATCAGTCCCAACAACTTGTGCTCAAAATCGTGAATCGTCATGTAACGCAGCCTCATTTGCGGCAAAAAATTCGGGGGTATGGAACCGCAATCCGGTTGATTGCAGCTCTCTGGCGCCAGGCCAGCAGCGTCCTTGGCGTCCTATTCCGGGTTGGCCACCGGGTAGATGACCTGATCCTTGTATCCCGTGGTTATTCGCAGATAACCACGCAACGCCCGGTTTAATTGCGGATCATCGGTGTCCACCAGCAGCGGCCTGCCCGCAAGGGCGGCAAGCTTGGCTTTGGTTGCCAGCACCTGGATATTCTCCAGCCCGACACACCGAATCACCTCAGGACTCAATTGCTGATTTCCGCGCCCGAACAGATGTCCCTGTCCGCCTATCAGGGTAATGATCAGTCGGCAGCGACGGCCGCGGATCCGGGTCAGGATCTCGGCGGCGCTGAGATCCTGCCCGATAAGTCGGCCATTTTCCACCAGATCCACACCGAGCAAAGTATTTTCCAGACCGAGCTCTGCCATACAGGCTGCTACCGTGCTGCCGGAGCCCATCAGATAGAGGGTATCGGGCTCCATCTGCTCCACCACACCGGCGGCGAGATCCGCCAGCACCAGCTCTTCGGACTCCTTGCCCCCCTGCTTGACCGCTTGTACGTAACGCAGATCGCCGGGCACCTTCAGCTGGCCGTAGTGGCGGGCCCGCACCTTGCCCGCGCGAAACGCCTCCTCGTCGATGTCGCGCACCTCGGCATCGATCAGGCTGAGCAGTTCCCCTGCGATCATCCGCGCTACCACCCGCCCGCTGGCAGCGGGCGTCACCCCGTAGACGCCGGAGTGGATCTTGCACCCCGCCGGAATGCCGAGCACATGGCAAGACTCCCCCACCGCGGCGCAGATATCCCGCGCCGTGCCATCGCCACCGGCAAACAGCAGCAGATCGACCCCGGCTTCGCGCATCAGCCCGGCGGCGTGGCGGGTATCATCGGCCGAGGTGCTCTCCCCGACCGGTTGATAGATGACCCGACAGGGCAACCCCAGCTCGCGGGCCACCGCCTCCCCCATCTCTCCCGCCACCGTCAGCAGTTCAAACGGGACGCTGAGCTCGCACAGTGGCAACAAGGCTTGCCGCGCCCGCTCCTGCGCCTTGGGCACAGCGCCACGGGCCAGCGCCTCGGCCACTACACCGTCACTGCCCTTGAGCCCCACTGCGCCGCCAATCCCGGCGACCGGATTAATGATGAACCCTAATCGAAACATGCCTGCCTCCCTTGCGATGGCCACCATTTTTATCTTTTCCCCCCTCTGGGACAAGCAGTGGCGCCCCTGCTAGAATGCGCTGCTTCAATTTTCCAACCAATTTTCAACCAAGGTTCAATCATGCTGGAATGGGTTCTTGATCCCTCTGCCTGGGTCGCACTCGCCACCCTTACCCTGCTCGAGATCGTGCTGGGCATCGACAACATCATCTTTATCTCCATCCTGGTAGGTCGCCTGCCGGAGGCGCAGCGTCAAAAAGCGCGCATTCTGGGTCTGGGGCTCGCCATGGGTACCCGGATCCTGCTGCTGCTCTCGCTGGCCTGGGTGATGCGCCTCACCGATCCGCTCTTCACCGTGCTGGGTGAAGCCATCTCCGGCCGCGACCTGATCCTGCTGCTGGGGGGCCTGTTCCTCATCGGCAAGAGTGCCCACGAGATCCACGTCACCCTGGAAGGGGCGGCCGAGCCGGAGAGCGTCAGCAAAGCGGCCTCGGGCTTTATCAGCACCCTGATCCAGATCGCCATCCTCGATATCGTGTTCAGCCTCGACTCGGTGATCACCGCGGTCGGCATGGCCGATCACGTGCCGGTGATGGTGCTGGCCATCATGATTGCCGTCTTCATCATGATGTTTGCCGCCAAATCCATCGGTGATTTCGTCGACAGCCACCCCACCATCAAGATGCTGGCCCTCTCCTTCCTCACCCTGGTGGGTTTCGCCCTGATGGCCGAGGGGATGGATCTGCATATTCCGAAGGGCTACATCTACTTCGCCATGGCCTTCTCGCTGGTGGTGGAGATGATCAACATCCGCCTGCGCAGCCATCACGACAATAACGGGCAAAATAGCGCGCAGTAACCCTGCCCCACATGCCCTCGCGACCCCAGCTGTCGCGATCAAAAAGAGCGCCGATCGGGCGCTCTTTTTTATGGGTAACGAAACGATGAAAGGGTTATTGATCGCTGATGACGATGGCAACCCGGCGGTTGGCGGCCCGGCCCTCTCTGGTCTTGTTATCCGCCAGCGGCATGGTCTCGCCACGGCCATGGATCTCCAGATTGGCTGGCTTCATGCCGACCGAGACCAGCACATCGGCCACCGACTGGGCCCGCTTCAGGGAGAGCTGCTGGTTGTAGCTGCTCTCGCCGGTATTATCGGTGTGGCCATCCACCCGCGCCTTGTCCAACCCTACGCCAAGCAGTGTTTTACCCAGTTTTTCAACGGATTGGCGAGTCTGGGGATTGAGCGCCCCCACGTTGTTGGCAAACAGCACCCGGTTGGCCAGATCCAGCGTCCACCCCTCATCGGTCAGATAAAAGCCCTGCTCCTTGAGCACGGCGATCTGCTCCGGGGTCAACCCCTTGGGCGCGCTCTGGCAACCGGCCAGCAGCGACAACATCAACCCCAGCAGGGTCACTTTCAACAGGTGGGTGATCTTCATGGTTTGCTCCTTGTTTATGTTGTTATTCTTGCCAGTCAGGCGATGGTTTGCTGTTCGCTGCGGCGCGCCCGTTTCGCCAGATACATGGCTGCATCAGCCTGATCACACAGCACGCTGGCACTCATGCCCGCCTGATAGACGGCAAAGCCGACACTCACCTCGGCCACCAGCTGACGACCGTCACGCAGCGCCACCGGTTCGCTCATCGCCTGCTGGATGCGGCCAATCACCTCTTCCACCTCATGCTGTCGCTGGAGTGGGCCAACCAGCACCGCAAACTCGTCACCACCGAGGCGAAACACCAGATCATCCGGACGCAGCTGATGTTGCACCCGTCTTGAGAGCGCGATCAGCACATCGTCACCGGCGTTGTGCCCCAGCGTGTCATTAATTTGCTTGAAACGATCACAGTCGAGATAGAGCAGCGCAAACCCCTCTTGCTCGCCGAGGGAGATGGCCTGCGCGAGCCGCGCTTCAAACAGGGCGCGATTGGGCAGTCCGGTGAGGGCATCGTGAGTCGCCTGATGGAGCAGGCTGGCATTTTCGCGGGCCTGCTGGGCCTGCCAGGCTTGCAGCTCGTCCAGCAGGGAGTTGAAGTCATCCCCCAGCTCGTTAATCTCGACGATATCGGCCGGTGGCGCCCGCATCCCCAGGGTGCGTTGTCGACGTACCGAGTGGGCGACAAGTGCCAGTTTGCGCAGCGGTGCGGTGATGGAGACCTGCATCCGGTCAGCCACATAGAGAGCCACCATGGCGCTCAGCATCAGGCAAACAACCATCACCAGCAGCGCCGAGAGCAAAAACAGCAACAGATATTCACCGTGGCCGCGCAGCTCGATGGTGGCGATCGGCTCACCACCCCGCAGCATGGGGAGTTTGACAGGCCCCGGCATCAGCAGTTGGGCCAGATAGTCTTCGAGCGTCACCAGCGGGTTGCTTCTGGGGCGCTCCCAACTGGCGAGCTGCTGACCATTGGTCAGTACGATAGTGGCTTCGGCCACCTCTTCCTTGGCAACGATACCACTGAGCGCCTCGCTCGCCGCCTCCTCATCATGGAACACCACCGCCGCCTCGGCGCTGTAGCTGATGGCGCGGGCTACCAGCTCCAGATTGTGGTCGGCGTAAAAACGCACTACCAGCAGGGCCACCAGTGTAAAAAAGAGTCCCGCCACGCTGACGGCTGTGATGGCGGCCACCAGATGGGTTCGCCCCAGGCTCTGACGCAGGGTCAGACGGCGGGGAGCCGCGCTCACCTGTCGTCTCATGGAACCCCCTTGTCGGCATGGGCCAGCTTGAGCACGGCGGGATGCACCCGCACGCCGCTCAGGGCCAGGGCATCGAGGTTCACTTTAAACCGCACTCGCACGCTGTCCGGCGAGGTCTGCAGGCAGAACACCGAGCTGGTGGAACAGTCGTGGTTGTATTCGCTGATGCTGAGCACTGGGTGCCCCTGCAGGCGGGCAAACAGCGCAATCCGGGTCGGCTCGTCGAGCACCCCCAGATAGAGTACATCGCAGTGATCGCTGATGGCCGGATCGCTCGCCTCGTAACGATGGACCTGCACGGTACGGCCATTGGCCTGACGATCGATGGTAAAGAGGGCGCCGGCATATTCGGTCGGCGCCGCCACGCACATGCGCAGCACCGCAGGCTCGGTGGGCCAGCGGGTGTAACTCATGATATCGAGCACCAGCTCCCTGACCGCCGTCGCCCGGCTCTCTGCGGCCGTTTCCGCCAGCGCGCGGGGCAACAGCAAGCCAAACGCAACCAACAGGAGCGCCAGACGGGCAGTTAAACGGGGGGAAAAGAGTAACAGCATGATCGGGAGGTAGTCGCCTTGACAATACCGCTGCTATGGCATTGCGGTTCGGGTACATGAACCCAGATAGTAAGTTGGCTGACACTGGCCTGACAAGTCTCACCCCGCCATCATCTACCGAGTTCGTGTAAAGAAAACGGAGAGCCCGTCTGGTAACGGGCTCTCTGGTGGCAGGCAGCAAGGCGGAAATCACTTCTTGCTGATGCCGTATTCCCGCAGCTTGTTGGCGATGGCGGTATGCGACACGCCCAGGCGTTTGGCCAGCTGGCGCGTCGATGGGAAGGCGGGATAGAGCCGGGCCAGCAGCTGGCTCTCGAAGCGCTTCACCGCATCGTCGAGATTCCCCTCAAACCACTCGTCGATCAGCGGCATGGTATCGGCCGCCACCGGCAGATCGATCTGCTCGGGCCCCAGCTCATCCCCTTCCAGCAGGGTCATGGCACGGTAGAGACAGTTGCGCAGCTGACGCACGTTGCCCGGCCAGCGGTAGGCGGTCAGGTAGTCGGCCATGTTGCGGGTAAAGCGCGGACGGGGTCGCTGCAACTCGCTGGCAAAGCGGGAGACAAACTGCTGGGCCAGCACCATGATGTCTGCCTTGCGCTCGCGCAGGGGGGGCAGCGCCAGACTCAGCACGTTGAGGCGATAGTAGAGATCCTCGCGGAAGCTTCCTTCGTGCACCAGATCCAGCAACTGCTTCTGGGTGGTGCAGATGAAACGCACGTTGACCTTCACCTCCTGCTCGTCACCGACCCGGCGGAATACCCCATCCTGCAACACCCGCAAAAACTTGGTCTGCAGATGGGGAGACATGTCGCCGATCTCGTCCAGCATCAGGGTGCCGCCGCTCGCCAGCTCCAGCACGCCGCGCTTGCCCTCGGTGTTGTTGCCAAAGGCGCCGGGGGCATAACCAAACAGCTCGCTCTCGGCCACGTTATCGGGCATGGCGGCGCAGTTGAGGGCCATAAAGGGGTGGCTGGAGCGCAGGCTGGCCCCGTGACAGGCGCGGGCCAGCAGCTCCTTGCCGGTGCCGGTCTCGCCGACGATCAGCAGCGGCGCATCCTGCATCGCCAGTTTGCGCGCTTGCGACAGCACCTCTTTCATCTTGGGGCTCTCGGCCTGCAGATGCTCGAAGCCCCCCACTTCCACCGCATGAAGCGCGCTGAAGTGCAGGCCGACCCGACGGGCAGATTTGAGCACCACCACGGCCCCGGCCAGCGCCTGCTTGCCGCGGGCTTCTGCCACGAACAGCGGCATCAGATCCGCCAGATACTCTTCGCCATTGAAACTGAGCTTGCAGGTCTGCGGCTTGATCTCGCTCGCCTCCAGCCAGCGGGTGAAGGAGAACCCCTTGACCAGCGAACCGAGCGCCACGCCGCGCACCTCCTCCACCGGCAAACCGAGGGTGGTGAGGGCCGACTGGTTGGCCTGGGTCACCTTGCCCTTGCTGTCGAGGGAGAAAACCAGATCCGGCAGCGCCTTGAGCAGCGCCTCGATCTCGTGGTGCTCTCGCTCGGAAGGCATGTAGGGGATGGTCTTGACGTCGTAGACGCCGGGAATGCGGCGGATCTCCGGCATCAAATGCTGAAAATCACTGAACTCCAGCTCGGGAAAGTTGAGATAGATGATGCCTGAGGTATCGATTTCGATGCCGCGCAGATCGATATTGTGCTCCACCAGGCGGTCGAGCAGTTCCCGGGTCAGGCCCAGGCGGTCTTCACAGCTGACTTCAAGACGCATTCGGGACACACTTCCTAGCTAACTCTATGAATGAGCGGATAATACAGTCTCGATCCCCCCAGTGCGAGCGCCAGCCCATAAAAATGCGGGCCCGCCCCGCTTTCGCAGGCAGGCCCGGGTCAACCGATGACGCTGGTGTGGGGGGCGATTACCGGAGCAACTGATCGGTGCGCGCAGCCATGATGAAGTCGTTGCGGTGTAATCCGCCGATCTTGTGGGTCCACCAGCTGACGGTCACCTTGCCCCACTCGGTCAGGATGGCCGGATGATGGAACTCCGCTTCCGCCAGCTCCCCCAGGCGGTTGGTAAAGGCCAGCGCCTCCTTGAAGTTGCGAAACCTAAATTCCCGCCGCAGTTGCAGCGCCCCCTCCTCCACCAGCGGCTGCCAGTCGGGAATAAGCTGCATCAACTCGCGCAGCTCCTCATCGCTCACCTTGGGGGCATCGGCGCGACACGCTTCACACTGCTGGCTGGCCAGTTCGGACATGGGTTACTCCTGCTTGAATTAATGAAAATGAAATAGGGTTGTTTGCTTTTGGTCAGCTCGCCTGTTTGCCAGCGGGAACCTCAAAGCGCGGCGGATAGAGGCCAAGCCGACTGGCCTCGGCCAGAGCAGCCATGATCTCATCCCCGGTCAGCTGGTAGAGATGATCGAGACTCGGCAGCACAAAATAGGTGGGCTGCATGATGTCGATGCGATAGGGGGTGCGCAGCACAGTCAGTAGATCGAAGGGTTGCAGCAGCGGCTTGCCGGAAAGGGCATAGGCGGTCTCGCCAATGGAGGAGAGAATGCCGCCACCGTAGATACGCAGCCCGTCCGGCGTCGCCAAGAGGCCAAACTCCACGGTGAACCAGTAGAGCCGCGCCAGAAAAACTCGCTGCTCCTTGCTCGCCTGCTGCCCCAACTGACCGTAGAGGTGGGTGAAGTGGGCAAAGGCCGGATTAGTCAACATGGCGCAGTGGCCGAAGATCTCGTGAAAGATATCCGGCTCTTGCAGGTAGTCGAGCTCGTCCCTGCGCCGGATAAAGGTCGCTACCGGAAACTGGCGATTGGCCAGCAGGGCGAAGAAGCGATCGAACGAGATAAGTGCAGGTACTGCCGCCACCGACCAGCCGGTCGCAGGCTGCAAGACGGCGTTGATCTCGGCCAGCTGGGGGATGCGATCACGGGGCAGCCCCAGCCTGTCGAGACCGGCCAGATACTCGTTACACCCCTTGCCAGCAAGAGCGGCGAACTGACGTTCGATCAGGATCTGCCAGGTGCCATGCTCTTCGTTGCTGTAGTGGATCACCCCGTCAGCATCCGGCTGGTGGGCGGTGTAGAAGGTTGCCATAGCGGTTCCATCCTCTGGCGCCACATCAGGCGCCTTGCCGTTTCATCACGGCTTCAATGTAACGAAATGGCAACAAAAAAAGCAGCCGACCCATGAGTCGGCTGCCTGAAACAGTTGTAAATAAATTGTGACAACCCGCTAACCAATCCCCACTACAGCTTGACCATGATATGGCGCGGCACAGTGTAATCCTCCAGCGCATAGAGGGAGAGATCCTTGCCGTAGCCCGACATCTTCATGCCGCCGTGGGGCATCTCGGAGGTGAGCATGAAGTGGGTGTTGATCCAGGTGCAGCCATATTGCAAGTGGCTGGCCACCTTGCTGGCGAGGCTCAGATCCTTGGTCCAGACCGACGAGGCGAGGCCATAGTCCGAGTCGTTGGCCCACTGCACCACCTGCTCGGCGTCGTTGAAACGGGTCACCGACACCACGGGGCCAAACACCTCGCGGCGCACGATCTCATCCTCCTGCCGGGCCCCGACAATCAGGGTCGGCTCGAAGAAGAAGCCGTTGCCTGGGCGGATCTTGCCCCCCGCCGTCACCTCCACATGACCGCTGCTCTGGGCCCGCTCGACAAAGCTGGCGACCCGGTTGCGCTGTCTGTCCGAGATGAGCGGCCCCATCTCCACCCCCTCCTCGTACTGGCTTCCCACCTTGATGGAGGCCACCGCATCGGTCATGGCGGCGACGAACTTGTCGTAGATCTTGCCCTGGGCATAGATACGGCAGGCGGCGGTGCAGTCCTGGCCTGCGTTGTAGAAACCGAAGGTGCGAATGCCTGCCACCACCGCCTCCAGATCCGCATCGTCGAAGATGATGACCGGCGCCTTGCCTCCTAGCTCAAGGTGGGTGCGCTTCATGGTGCGGGCGGCACTCTGCAGGATCTTCTGGCCGGTGGCGATATCGCCGGTGAGCGACACCATCCGCACCAGCGGGTGCTCCACCAGCGGCGCCCCCACGCTCTCACCTCGCCCGCAGATGACGTTGATGACACCACGGGGGAAGATCTCGCTGGCCAGCTCGGCAAGGCGCAAGGCGGTGAGCGGGGTCTGCTCGGAGGGTTTGAGCACCACCGTATTGCCTGCCGCCAGCACCGGCGCCATCTTCCAGGCCGCCATCATCAGCGGATAGTTCCAGGGGGCGATACTGCCCACCACCCCGATGGGATCGCGGCGGATCATGCTGGTGTGCCCCTCGAGATACTCCCCCGCCAGCGGCCCTTGCAGGCAGCGGGCCGCCCCGGCAAAGAAGCGGAAGCAGTCCACCACCGCGGGCAGCTCGTCGTTGAGCACTGCCAGATAGGGTTTGCCGCAGTTGAGGGATTCGAGCGCCGCAAACTCCTCGGCGTGGCGTTCGACGAGATCCGCCAGACGCAGCAGCAGGTTGCTGCGGCTTGCCGGGGTGGTGCGGCTCCACTGGGCGAAGGCGCGCTGGGCACCGTTCACCGCCCGGTTCACCTGTTCGAACGAGGCTTCGGGCACGGCGGCGATCTGTTCGCCGTTGGCCGGGTTGAGAATGGGTTCGGCCTGCCCCTCGCCGGTCACAAACTGGCCATCAATCAAGAGTTGGGTAGAGAGTTTCATGGTTGCATCCTTGCGCACGCGTTGAGTCATCATTTGCCACTGCCAGCGACATCATGGGTGTCGCGAGTGAGGTAGTAGGCAAGCAAAATAGGGATAGTGGTGAAGGCCACTATGATGAGGGCCACCACGTTGGTGACCGGCCTGTCTCGGGGGCGGATCAGCTCCTGATACATCCAGATGGGCAGGGTGGTCTGCTGGCCCGCCGTAAAGGTAGTGACGATCACTTCGTCAAAACTCAGGGCAAAGGCCAGCATGCCCCCCGCCAGCAGCGCCGTGGCCAGATTGGGCAGGATCACGTAGCGCAGGGTCTGGAAGCCGTCTGCCCCGAGATCCATCGACGCCTCGATGAGGCTCTGGTTGGTGCGGCGAAAACGGGCCAGCGCATTGTTGTAGACCACCACCACACAGAAGGTGGCGTGGCCGATAACGATGGTCCAGAAGCTGAACGGGATCTCCATCAGGCCGTAGGCCGAGCGCAGCGCGATACCGGTGACAATGCCGGGCAGCGCGATGGGCAGCACCAGCAACAGCGACACCACCTCCTGACCGAAGAAGCGGCTGCGGGCAATGGCCCCTGCTGCCAAGGTGCCGAGGATCATGGCCGCCAGTGTCGCCAGCCCTGCGACCTCCAGTGACAGCTGGATGGCACGCCACACATCGGGGCGATTGAGGGTTACCTCGAACCACTTGAGAGTGAGTCCGGGGGGCGGAAACTGGTAACTCTTGCTCTCGCTGGTGAAGGCGTAGAGGAAGATAAACAGAATGGGAAAGTGCAGGAACAAGAGCCCGCCGATGGCGGCGTACTTGAGCAGGCCCGAAGGGCGCTGTCCCTGACTGATCACTGGGCTAGCTGACATGACGGCCTCCTTGCTGCCGGTTCAGAGCGAGATGGTCAAAGCGCATCAAAAGCCCCCAGTCGTTTCGCAATCGCCAGATAGATGGCGATGATAAGGATCGGCACCAGCGAGAAGGCGGCGGCAAAGGGCAAGTTGCCCGCCGTCCCCTGCTGCATGTAGACCACCTGACCGATATACATGGTCGAGTTGCCAATGATGCCGGGGATGATGTAATCACCGAGGGTCAGCGAGAAGGTGAAGATGGAGCCCGCCACCACACCGGGCAACGCCAGCGGCAGGATCAGGTTGCGAAAGGTCTGGGCGGGTGTCGCCCCCAGATCGCTGCTCGCCTCCAAGAGGGATCGCGGTATACGCTCCACCGCCGCCTGAATGGGCAGGATCATGAAGGGCAGCCAGACATAGACGAACACGATAAAGGTGCCGAGCCGCGAAAAAGAGAGCGACGGCCCCCCGATGACCGGCAGGGAGAGGATGGCATCGAGCAGCCACTCCAGCCCCATGCTGTCCGCCAGCCAGCTTACTACCCCCTCCTTGGCCAAGATCAGCTTCCAGGCGTAGACCCGCACCAGATAGCTGGACCAGAGCGGCAGCATGATCCCCACATAGAACAGCGCCCGGGTCTTGCCACTGGTGTAGCGTGCCATGTAGTAGGCAACCGGAAAACCGAGCAAGGCGCAGGCCAGGGTCACCAGCAGCGACATGCCGACGGTGCGGCCGATCACATCCAGATTCTCCGGCCGTAGCAGGGCGACGAAGTTTTGCAGCCCCAGCTCGTGGCGCACCTGACCGCTGAACTCGTCCAGCCCGAACAGAGAGTTGGAGAGCAGCATCAGCAAGGAGCCGACATAGATGATGCCGAGCCACAGCAGCGGCGGCCCCAGCAGGATCGCCAGCAGCAGGCCGGGCCGACCATAGAGCAGGGTCGAGAGGCGCCGCAGCGGCCTGAAACGGGCAGGTTCGGGCTGATGGTTCATGGCAAGACTCGCACTGTGAGGGGCACTCATGGCTGCGCCCCCTGATGGGCGCCGCTCAGGCGATGGATGGCCTGCTCCGGCCAGCTGAGGCTGACCCTGCTGCCACGGGCCAGACGGGCCTGCCCCTCATTGGGGTGGTTGACGATGATCTCGAGCTGCTCCCCGAGATCAACCCGATAACGGACGAAGGGACCCAGATACTCCACCTCGCGGATCTCCCCCGACCAGCCCGGCGTGCCCGCCTCAGCGAGCCGGATCCGCTCCGGGCGCACCATCATCTGGCTGCCGTCACCGCACAGCCGTCTGGCCTGCTCCCCTTCGAACAGATTGACGGTGCCAACGAAGCGGGCCACAAACGGCGTCGCCGGAGCGTCGTAGATGGTATCGGGCGCAGCGATCTGCTCGATCTTGCCCTGACTGAAGATGCAGATCCGGTCGCTCATGGAGAGCGCCTCCTGCTGATCGTGGGTGACGAAGATAAAGGTGATGCCCAGCTGGCGTTGCAGCGCCTTGAGCTCAAGCTGCATCTGCTCGCGCAGTTTGAGATCGAGGGCCCCCAGCGGCTCATCCAGCAGCAGGATGCGTGGCTGGTTGATAAGCGCCCGGGCGATGGCGATGCGCTGGCGCTGGCCGCCGGAGAGCTGGCTCGGGCGGCGCTTGCCGACCCCGGGCAGTCGCACCAGCTCCAGCATCTCGTCCACCTTGCGGTAACGCTCCGCCTTGGCGACCCCCTTGAGCATCAGGCCATAGCCGATGTTGTCGCGCACATCCATGTTGGGAAACAGGGCATAGTCCTGAAACACGGTGTTGAGGTTGCGATCATAGGGCGGCACGGTGGAGCAGGGCTCGCCAAACAGCCGGATCTCCCCCTCGCTCGGGTACTCGAAGCCCGCGATCATCCGCAGGCAAGTGGTCTTGCCGGAACCGCTCGGCCCCAGCAGGGTAAAGAATTCCCCGGAGGGGATCTGGAAAGAGATGTCGTCGACCGCCTTCACCTCGCCATAGTGGCGGCTGACCCGGTCAAATTGTACGGCGTTCATGGGGCATCCTTGTCTGTACTGGGATGGGCCGGACTCCTGTCCGGCCCGCTTGATTATCCGCTCTCGGCAGTCGTGCAGAGTCGGAGCGCCTTAGCGACCACCCAGAATGGCGATATAGTCGGAAACCCAGCGGTAATAGGGCACGCAAGTTCCCTGGCTCTTGCACTGGGAGACCGGAGTGCGCCAGAAGCGAACCCGATCGAAGTTGTCGATACCGTTGGTTTTGCACCCGGTCGGGCCCAGCAGGGCATTGCCCTCACAGGCGGCAGGTACCACAGGCACCGAGCCAAACCAGGCGGCGAGATCCCCCTGCAGCTTGTTGCTCAGGGAGTGCTCCAGCCACTTGTAAGCGCAGGTGAGGTTCTTGGCATCGCTGTGCACCATGCTGGTATCGGCCCAACCGGTCACTCCCTCTTTCGGCACAGTGGTGGCGATGGGTTGCTTGTCGGCAATCAGGGCATTGGCCTGGAACGGCCAGGAGCCTGACGCGACCACCCCTTCGTTCTTGAAGTCATCGATTTGAACGAAAGCATCATGCCAGTAGCGTCCCACCAGCTGGCGCTGCTTGCGCAGCAGATCGAGGGAGGCCTTGTACTGATCCTCGTTCAGCTCGTAAGGATCCTTGATGCCCAGCGCGGGCTGATGGGTCATTAGATAGAGGGCGGCATCGGCGATGTGGATCGGGCCGTCAAAGGCCTGCACCCGCCCCTTGTTGGACTTACCATCCGCCAGGGTCTGCTCCTCGAATACCACGTTCCAGGAGTCCGGTGCCTTGGGGAACACCTTGGTGTTGTACATCAGGATATTGCCGCCCCACTGGTAGGGCACGCCGTAGTGCTTGCCATCCACTGTGTGCCAGGGGGCATTTTGCAGCCGGGGATCAATCTTGCTGTAGCTCGGGATGAGTGCCAGATTGAGCGCCTGCACCTTGCCACCGGCAATCAGACGCAGACTGGCATCGCCGGAGGCGGTCACCAGATCGAAGCCCCCCTCGTTCATCAACGCCACCATCTCGTCCGAGGTGGCCGCCGTCTTGACGCTCACCTTGCAGCCGGTCTCTTTCTCGAATCCGGTCACCCAGTCGTAGTTCTTGTCGGTCTCGCCACGCTCAACGTAGCCAGCCCAGGCCACGATATTGAGCTGGCCTTCACCCTTGCCGAGCTCGGTCGGGGCAGCCTGGGTCTGGCCTGCCAGCAGCGCCGGCACAAGAGCCAGCATCAGAGGGGTCAATTTCATCATGCACTCCTTGCATTGTGTTGACTTGCATCAGGTGAAGGAACGCCACCATGGGCGTTAACATCCTGTTAACCAGCAATGAGCTTAGGGGAGTGGCAATACGATGAATATTTCAATTTTTGGTGGCTCAGGTATCAGCTAAATCGATATCGAGTGCAGATGAATCTGATTTTTGGTGGCTACCCCGCAAGAGATGGCTAGCGAGGGAGCGCCTGACGGGCCCGCAACCGGCTCTGATCCCGTGCGATATCGATAAATTCCCGCGCCGTCCAATCCAGCCGAGAACCACGGCGCCACACCAGACCGATATCGATGGCGGGAATGGGCTCCTTGATGGGGCGCGCCTCGACCCGCTCCTGTTCCAGCGACCAGGGGCGATAGGCAAAATCGGGCAACAGGGCGACCCCGAGCTGGCTCGCCACCAGACTGCGCACCGCCTCCACCGACGCGGTGCGCAGTACGATACGGGGGGAGATGCCGTAGCGGCGCAGGCCGCCACCGATGATCTGATCGAGCTGATCGGCGGTCAGCGAGATCATCGACTCCTCCCCCAGCGCGGTGAGCGAGAGGGTCGACTCGGCACAGAGCGGGTGGTTGGCGGCCAGCCAGAGCCGCAGCGGCGAGCGGGTCAGCAATTCGGTATCAAACGCCTCTTGCCGGATGGTGCGGTTGGTCATCAGGATCCCCACATCCACCTCGCCGTTGACGATCTGGTGCTCCAGAAAAGGCTGTTCATCCTCCTTCACCTCAATCTGTACCGCCGGAAAGGCGCGGCGAAAACGGCCGAGCGCCTCTGAGAGGTAGTAACCCGCCACCAAGGTGGTCACGCCGATGGTGAGTCGCCCCTGATCCTGCTGGGCTACTGCTTTGAGGGAGTGGCTCGCCTCGGTCATGGCGCCGAGAATGCGGCGGGCGTGGAGCAAAAACTGGTGGCCCTGGGTGGTGAGGGTGACGCCGCGCGGATTGCGCTCGAATAGCGGTGCGCCGAGCTCGGTCTCCAGCTCGCGAATGGCGCTGGTAACCGCCGACTGAGAGATATGAAGCTCGGCGGCGGCACGGCTCACTGAAAAGCTGTCGGCCACGGCCACAAAATAACGGATCTGGCGAAAGGTAAAGTTCATCGGGCATCCTTGCCGATTGGTACTATTGGTGCGATTGGTAAGATTGACTGCCAGCTTAACCGTAAACGGGCGTCTCGCCAAAACCGGGCACTGCTGCCAACTCAATGATCTGCCGATTAAAACCATGCCCCTGCGGCTTGGCGAGCACGACAGGGGCATGGGTCATCGCAGCAAGGTGCAGACAGGGCTATCAGGATTTGTTGAGATACCCCGCCAGCTGGCCGATCAGCCGCTTGCGCAGCTCGCCGAGTTTGGGTTTCTCGTCCGCACACCAGGGCAGCGGGCGGCACGCCTCTATAGTACGCAGGCCAAGGCGAGCGGTGAGCAGCCCGGCCCCCACCCCTTGCGCCGCGCGGGCAGAGAGCTTGGCGGCGAACTCGGCGCCCAGCAAGTCCATCCCCACCTCGGTCACCAGCTCGGTGGCACCGGCGTAGAGCATGTTGCGAAACACCTGACGGATGAGGCGTATGCGGCTCCAGTAGCCGAGCTCGATGGCATAGACATCGGCGATATCCTCGATCATCCGCAGGTTGCGCCACAACATCAGCATCATGTCGACGGTGGCGAGCGGGCTTAGCGCCACCAGCACCGCGGCCTCCCCCGACCATTTGGCCACCCGCGCCTGCGCCAGTTTGTCGCGCTCGCCGAGCACCAGCTGGCTATAGAGGGTCAGCACCTCCCGATCGCTGTGGCTCTCGTCGAGCTGGGCCAGCCAGGTTTGATACCCTTCGCGCCCCTTGTCGCCACTTTTGACCGCCAACCCTTCGCAAAAGGCCTGCCCCTGCCCGACTCCCTGATGAGCAAGCAGATCTTCTGCTCGCGAGCGCACATCCTGACGCCGCTTGAGGGTGCTCAGCCGCAGCCACTCGCGCCCCACCACGCTGGCTGTCCCCGCCGCCACCAGCGCCGAGGCCGCCAGCCAGGCGCTGCCCCAGAGCGGGGTGGTGAGGAATTGATCGTAAAGAAAGGCGCCATACTGGCCCAACGAGAGCAGACCGACCGCCCCCAGCCCCCACGCCAGCAGCCGATGACGGCGACGCGGTTTGATGACGAGGGCGCTCTCCACCTCGGTGAACTCGTCCAGCTCGTCGAGGCGCTCGAAACTCGCCTCCTCCAGCCGCTGGGCCGGTGCGGGCGGTCGCTCGTCACTGGCCACCGTCATGGCAGGCTCAAGGATCACCTTGCCCTGCAGTGGTGGCCGCTCTTTTATCTGATCGTTCATCGCATTGTTCTCCTGTGCGCAGCCTTCGGCTCAGGTGCCAAGACCGCACACCGTTATTCGAGGTGATCCCCGAGCAGAAACTCCAGCGCCGCATCAAGCCGGATATGGGGCAACGCCTGATGGGCGCTCATGGGCATGGGGCGAAACGCCTGAAAATCAAAGCCCTGACTGTTCCACCACTGCACAGGCGGAATATGGGGCGGCACCTCCCCGGGGAATAGCAGCAGCGGCTCACCGTTCAGGCTGGTGCCACGGATGGCGGGGAACTCGCGGCCATTGGCCACCCCCTTGCCCACCTCGGTCGCCTTGATGGCGGCGAGCGCCAGACACTCGGTGGTGATCCCCTCAAAACGGGCCTGACCACGGCCGCTGCGCACCAGATGCTGCAGCAGCGAGACCATGGGGGCATGCTGTTCGGGGGTGACGTGATCGGCCTTGCTCGCCACAAACAGCAGCTTGTCGATACGGGGCGAGAAGAGTCGCCGCCACCAGTTGCTCTTGCCGTAGGCAAAGCTCTCCATGATGCGGGCGATGGCCTGCTGCATGTCGCCAAAGCTGGCCGCCCCGGCGTTGAGAGGCTGCAGGCAATCCACCAGCACGATCTGGCGATCAAAGCCGGCAAAGTGCTGCTCATAAAAACCCTGCACCAGATGCTGTTTGTACTGCTCGAAGCGCTGCCTGAGGGTGGCGTAGAGGGTGCCATCAGCGGGCTCGCTGTCAGGCATCTCCCACACCCAGGGGACAAATTGCAGCATGGGGGCACCGGCATACTCCCCCGGCAACACGAAGCGACCGGGTTGAATAAGGTGCAATCCCAACTCCTGTTTGCAGGCATGCAGATAGGCGGTGTAGCGCTCGGCAAGCTCAGCCACCGGCCGCTCTTCGAAGCGCTGATCGACCTGCCACCCGGGTGTCAGCCAGCTGGCGGCAAGTGCCTGCAGCTCTGGGCGACGAAGCTGCTCGCGCACCTGTTCGCTCCACTGCTCGTAACTCATCTCAAGGAGCGGCAAGTCGAGCAGCCACTCCCCGGGGTAGTCCACCAGATCCACGTAGAGGGTGGAGATCTCCCCCAGATGCTTGCGCAGAGGATGACGGGTGCGATAGCGGATTTCGAGGCGCACCTCGGCCACGCCGCGGGTGGGCTCGGGCCAGGCAGGTGGATCGCCAAACAGGGAGTCGAGACCACGCTCGTAGGCAAAGGTGGGGATGTGGGCATTGAGCTGCGGCACCCGGCGGGCGCCGAGGATGCGCCCTTGACGCAGGGCATCCCACAACGGCAAACGGCCGTCGATGGCCGCGTGCTCCAGCTGGTTGACCAGCGCCGTGATAAAGGCGGTTTTGCCGCTGCGAGAGAGGCCGGTCACCGCCAGCCGAATATGGCGATCCCGCACCCGGTTCACCACGTCGTTCGCCTTGTGTTGCAGGCGAGTCAACTTCTGTTCCAGTTTATTGAGTATCAAGGCTTGACCCGTTCTCCCTTGGTGGTTGCATCTGGATAGCTGGTGTCGATGGTGGCGCATCACGGGAGGCGCCGCCATCGACATGGGGGCTTCAGCAAGAACTACAGCTTGCGAAACTCCCGCTGCAGGGTGAACTCCCTGGAGGTCACCAGCTTCTCGATCCGCTGAACTCTGGGCTCCAGCGCGTCAAGTTCCTGCGCGATGCGGCCCAGCGCCTGATGAGGGGTGATCCCCGCCTGCCAGCTGCGCGCCTTCATCCGCACCTCGGCAAAGTCGGCATCCTCTTGCGAATAGAGGGTGACCGGCTTTTTGTCGAGCAAGAACCAGGCAGCGATATAGGCGGTGAAGGTAATGAAACCGGCGAAGATAAGGCCACTGATGGCGAGCAGCCGCACGATCCAGGTCTCCACCCCGAAATACTCTGCCAAACCGGCACAGATCCCGGCTATCTTGCCACGCTGGGGATCGCGATAGAGGTTACGCCCTTCACGACTGACACTGCTCATACCTTGTTCCTCCAACCGGGTACTTCCGCATCCAGAATCGACTCCAGCGCGCCAACTCGCTCCTGCATCTTCTCGGTGCGAGCCAGCAGCCCTTGCAGCTGTTCCCGCTCGCTATCGGCAAGACCGGCGCCAATCCGCCCCTTGGCACGATAGTGCAGCACCAGCCAGATGGGAGCCACCACCACCATGAAGACCACCATGGGAACCATCAATACGCCCAGCAGATCTTCCATCTGTTACTCCCCCTGTTTGCCTTCGCTTTTGCTGTCGCCCTGACCCAGCTTCTGGCGCATCGCCTCCAGCTCTTTGCTTATCTGATCGTCCACTTCCAGCTCGGCAAACTGCTGCGCCAGCGCCTTGTCGGACTGACCCAGATCGGCGCGCGCTTCCATTTCGTCGATGCGACGCTCCATCCGCTCAAACTTGCTCACCACCGCCTGGCTCTCGCCACGGGCTACCTGGCTCTGCACATTGAGACGGCTGCTGGCCGCTTCGGTGCGAATGGCCATCGCCTTTTGACGGGCGCGGGCATCTTCCAGCTTGGCTTCGAGCTGGCGGATCTCCTCACCCAGCTTCTCGATGCCGCTGTCGACCGCCTGCTGCTCGCGGTAGAGGGTCTCTGACAACTCGGTCTGTTTCTTCTTCTCGATAAGGGCGGCGCGGGCCAGATCTTCACGTCCCTTGGTCAGGGCCAGCTCGGCCTTGGCTTGCCACTCGTCGACCCGCTCCTGATGACGGGCGACCTGACGACCAATCTCTTTCTGGCTGGCGAGGAAGCGGGCCAGATTGGAACGCTCCTTGACCAGCTCGTCCTCCATCTCCTGGATGATCAGGCGCACCATCTTCTGGGGATCTTCTGCCTTGTCGAGCAGGGCCGTCAGGTTGGAATTGATGATGTCGGCCAGACGGGAAAAAATACTCATGATTGCACTCCTGTTATTGGCATGGCGTTGTTTCTCCATTGACAATGGCAACTTGTGTGCCAATCTGGAACAAAATTTAACTTGTTGATTTATATGGGGCAGAATAGCCAGATTGCAAGATGCCTCGCGCAAGTGATGATTAAAATCACCAACTTTTGGTAAGATTGACCAGCTTTTACAACTGACAGGGATCACTATGACCACGGCCACGGAAAGCCTGCTGGGGGAATCCAACGCATTTCTCGAGATCATTGAGCAGGCCTCACGGCTCGCCCCGCTGCGCAAACCCGTGCTGATCATCGGTGAGCGGGGGACGGGCAAGGAGCTGATCGCCCACCGCCTACATTATCTCTCGGCGCGCTGGGATCAAAGCTTTGTCACCATCAACTGCGCCACCCTGAGCGAGAGCCTGCTGGAGACCGAGCTGTTCGGTCACGAGGCGGGGTCGTTTACCGGTGCAGCCAAGCGCCACCAAGGCCGCTTCGAGCGGGCCGATGGCGGCACCCTGTTCCTTGACGAGCTGGCCACCACCAGCGCCCGGGTGCAGGAGAAGCTGCTGCGAGTCATCGAGTATGGCGAGTTCGAGCGGGTGGGTGGGGCCAAGCCCCTCAAGGTGGATGTGCGACTGGTCTGCGCCACCAACGAGGATCTCCCTGCGTTGGCCGACAAGGGGCAGTTTCGCCACGATCTGCTCGACCGGCTCGCGTTTGATGTGATCACCCTCCCCCCCTTGCGGGAGCGGCGGGAAGATATCCTGATGCTGGCGGAGCACTTCGCCCACAGCATGACCCGGGAGCTGGGCTATCCGCTGTTTGCCGGTTTCTCGCGCAAGGCGACCCAGTTGCTGCTGGATTACCACTGGCCGGGCAATGTGAGAGAGCTGAAGAACGTGGTGGAGCGCAGTATCTATCGTCAGGGTAATCCCCAGCTGCCGCTCTCGACCCTGGTGCTCAACCCGTTTGATTCCCCCTGGCGACCACAGGTCACGCAACCTGCGCAAGAGGCACGAAGCGAGGTACAATCTGCATCCCCCCTCGCCTTGCCGCTCGATCTCAAGCAGGCGGTGGCGGAGTACGAGATTAATTTACTCAAGCAAGCGATGCAGCAATCCCAGTATAATCAGCGCAAAGCCGCTCAACTGCTGGCCTTAAGCTATCACCAGTTCCGTGGCATGCTACGCAAATATCAGCTGCTGGATGGCGATAACGATGCAGAACAAGAGTGAAGGAGCGCGGTTGATGCCGACTCCAGCAACACGCCAGCCTTCGCGCTGGCACATTTGTATCAAAACGTGCGTACAAACCCCCTATAAGAACATGGTTCAACAATGAGAATGCTCACACCCTTGCTGCTGGGTCTGCTGGTGCTGGTCACCGGCTGCCAGAAGCAACCCGAGGCCTCCAAAACCGGACTCATCTATTGTGCTGAGGGATCCCCCCTCTCCTTCAATCCCCATGTTTCCAACTCCGGGGTGACACTGGATGCCAGTGCCCGTCCGCTCTACGACCGCCTGCTGGAGGTGAACCCCAACACCCTGGCGCTGGAGCCAGCGCTCGCCACCAACTGGCATGTCAGCGAGGATGGCCTCACCTATACCCTGACCCTGCGCAAGGGGGTGACGTTTCACCATACCCCCTGGTTCAAGCCCACCCGCACTTTCAATGCCGATGACGTGGTCTTCACCTATGCCCGCCAGCTTGACGAGCAGCACCCCTATCACAATGTGTCCGGCGGCGATTACCCCTACTTCTACAGCCTGGGGCAAGATCTGCTGATCAAGCGGGTGAGCAAGAAGGGGCCGCAGACGGTGGTATTCGAGCTGAACCAGCCGAACGCCTCCTTCCTCGCCACCCTGGCCAGTGACTATGCGGTGATCCTCTCCGCCGAATACGCCGAGCAGATGTTGCAGGCGGGTACGCCAGCCCTGCTGGATAGCCGCCCCATCGGCACCGGACCGTTCAGCTTCAAGGAGTATCGCCACAACGAGTTCATCCGCTATCTGCGCCACCCCGGCTATTGGGGCGGCGATGCCAAGATTGAACAGCTGGTCTACGACATCACCCCCAAATCCGCCAAACGGCTGGCCAAGCTGCTGACCGGCGAGTGCGACGTGATGAGCACCCCTTCCGCCAGCCAGCTCTCAGTGATCAAGCAAAATCCGGCGCTGAGCCTCTCGGTCCAGTCGGGGATGAACGTCGCCTTTTTGGCCCTCAATACCCGCAAGCCGCCGTTCAACAACGTCAAGGTGCGGCAGGCCATTGCCAGCGCCATCAATATCGACAACCTGCTGCAGGCGGTCTATTTCGATACCGGTCTGCCCGCCAACAGCCTGCTGCCGACCCTCTCATGGGGGTACAACCCCAGCCTGCCCGAGCGCAAACCCGATCTGAAACGGGCGCGCCAGCTGCTCAAGGAGGCGGGTCTGGAGAAAGGGTTCGAGATGCAGGTGCTGGTACAGCCGGACGCCCGCCCCTACAACCCGGATGCGGTCAAGACCGCCCAGCTGATCCGCAGCGATCTGGCCAAGGTCGGGATCAAGCTCAAGATCGTGCAACGGGAGTGGCCGGTGATCGAAGGCCGCCTCACCAAGGGGCAGTACGACAGCCTGCTCTCCGGCTGGATTGCCGACAACGCCGATCCGGACAACTTCTTCCGCCAGCTGCTGAGCTGCTCGGCAGTGGAGCGCGGCAACAACTACAGCCGCTGGTGCAGCCCGGCCTTCGATCAGTTGCTGGATGATGCGGTCACCACGCCCCAGCTCTCGTTCCGGCTGCGTAACTACTACTATGCCCAGACCCTGCTTAACGAACAGCTGCCGCTGATCCCGCTGGCGCACGCCTTGCGTACCCAGGTCAGCCGCAGCGACATCGAGGGGCTGACGCTGATGCCCTTTGGCGGCACCTCCTTCAACCAGGCTCACAGGGAGTAAGCATGCTTCTATACACCTTGCGCCGCATCAACCTGCTGCTTATCACTCTGCTGGCGCTGACCTTTGTCGCCTATCTGCTGGACTATCGGCTGATCGGCCATCAGCTCAGCTTCTGGAGCGGCTATCCCGACTTCCTGCGCCGCATTTTCGCAGGTGACCTGGGGCTCTCCAGCGTCTCCGGGCTGCCGGTGCTGGACGAGATCCGTCACTACTTCCCGGCGACCCTGATCCTCTGTCTGGCGGCGTTCGCCATCTCGCTGCTGGTGGGCATTCCTCTCGGCACCCTGGCGGCCCTGTCACAGGGCAAGACGCTGGATCTCTCCATCATGACTGCCGGTCTTATCGGCTATGCGGTGCCGGTGTTCTGGCTGGCGCTGCTGGTGGTAATGCTCTTTTCGCTGGATCTCGGCTGGTTGCCAGCCTCCGGGCAGATCAGCCTGCTCTACGACGTGCCCCCCATCACGGGCATCGCGGTGATCGATGTGCTGCTCAGCAACGAACCCTGGCGGCAAGCGGCGCTGCACGATGCCCTGCGCCACCTGATCCTTCCGTCACTGGTGCTGGCGGTGGTGCCCACTACCGAGGTGATCCGCCATGTGCGCAGTTCCCTCATCGACGTGATGAAGCAGAACTACATCAAGGCGGCGGCGAGCCGGGGCCTTTCCAAGGCGCAGATCGTCTGGCGCCATGGTCTGAAGAACGCCCTGCCGCCGGTACTGCCGCTGCTGGGTCTGCAACTGGGTAGCGTGCTCACCTCCGCCATGATCACCGAGGTGGTGTTCGAGTGGCACGGGATCGGCCGCTGGCTCATCAGCAGCATCGCCCTGCAGGATTACGCCGCCATTCGCGGCGCGACCCTGGTGGTCGCCAGTTTCGTGATCCTGACCAGCGTCAGTACCGAGTTGCTGACCACCCTTATCTATCCGGCACGGCGCAAAGAGTTGTATGCCAAACAAGATTGAACGCGCTCATGGCGTGACCAGGAGCCAGGTATCCTATGCAAGATAAATCGAACATCTATCCCGAGCTCAAGATCCTCTCGCCCCTTGAGCAGACGTGGGCCTCCTACAGCCGCAATCCGCTGGCGATGGCAGGGCTTTGGTGCTTTTTGCTGTTGCTGCTCATCACGCTGGTGGGGCCGCTGGTCGTCCCCTACGGCATCGATGAACAGCACACCGACAAGCTGCTGCTCGCCCCCTCGTGGGCGGCGACCGGCAACATCGACTACTTCCTCGGCACCGACGATCTGGGGCGCGACATGCTCTCCCGGCTGGTGGTGGGGGCGCGCCTCACTTTCGGTTATGCGCTGGTCGTGGTGGTGATCGCCATGGTGGTGGGCTCCGCCATCGGTATCCTCGGCGGCATGAGCAAGGGACTTAAATCGAGCGTGCTGCACCACCTGCTCGATACCCTGCTCTCCATCCCTTCCCTGCTGATGGCCATCATCATGGTCGCCATCATGGGGCCGGGTTTTGGCAATACCCTGATAGCCATTACGCTCGCCTTGATCCCGCCCTTTATCCGGGCCACCTACAACGCAGTGCATGCCGAGATGCAGAAGGAGTACATCACCGCCAGCCGCCTCGATGGCTCGCCCCCCTTCCGGATCATGCGGCTGGCTATTTTGCCCAACATTGTCGAGACCCTGGTGGCCCAGACCACCCGCACCTTGTCGGCGGCCATTCTCGATATCTCGGCGGTCGGTTTTCTTGGCCTCGGCGCCCAGTCTCCCCAACCGGAGTGGGGCACCATGCTGGCCGATTCGAGCGACCTTATCTATCTCGCCCCCTGGACCGTCACCCTGCCCGGCATCGCCATCCTGTTCAGCGTGCTGGTGACCAATTTAGTTGGTGAAGGCATTCGTGAAGCACTCAAAGAGGGGAATGACTGATGCCGCTGCTCGATATTCGCAATCTCACCATCGAGATCGACACCCCGCAAGGCAAGGTCAAGGCGGTGGACAAGGTGAGCCTGACCCTGACCGAGGGGGAGATCCGCGGTCTGGTGGGTGAATCCGGCTCCGGTAAAAGTCTGATCGCCAAAGTGATCGTCGGCATCGAGAAGGACAACTGGACGGTACGTGCCGACCGGATGCGCTTCAACGACATGGATCTGCTGACCATGGCCCCCAAGGAGCGCCGTCGCATCATGGGTCGCGAGATCGCCATGATCTTCCAGGACCCCATCAGCTGTCTCGATCCCTCCGAGGAGATCGGCACCCAGCTGGAAGAGGCGATCCCGACCGATTCGTTCGAGGGGCAATTCTGGCAACGCTTCCAGTGGCGCAAGAAAAAGGCCATCGCCCTGCTGCACCGGGTTGGCGTCAAGGATCACCGCAAGGTGATGCGCGCCTATCCCCACGAGCTGTCGGATGGCATGTGCCAGAAGGTGATGATCGCCATGGCCATTGCCAACCAGCCGCGTCTGCTGGTAGCCGACGAGCCCACCAGCGCCATGGAGTCCACCACCCACTCCCAGATCCTGCGACTGCTGGACAAGATGAACAAGCTGGGTAATACCACCATCCTGATCATCAGCAACGACATCGCCGCCATCGCCAACCTGACCGACACCATCAACGTGATGTATTGCGGCCAGATGGTGGAAGTGGGCACCCGGGAGCAGATCCTCGAGACCCCGCATCACCCCTATACCGATGCCCTGCTCAAATCGATCCCCGACTTTGACAAGCTGGTGCGCCACAAGTCGCGCCTCGAGACCCTGCCCGGCGTCATCCCGCCGCTGCAACACCTGCCCATCGGCTGCCGTCTGGGGCCGCGCTGCCCCTACGCCCAGAAGCAGTGCGTGCAAACTCCGTTGATGAACAAGATCAAGGGCCATCAGTTCAGCTGTCACTTCCCGCTGAACATGGAGGAGCCAAAAAAATGATGACCGTTAATGCCCCCATGAAGGAGCCCCGCTTGTGATCGAGCCGTCCCTGTTGCAGGTCAGAGGCCTTAGCAAAACCTACCAGAACCGTACCGGTCTGTTCCGTCGTCAGGCGGTGGAGGCGATCAAGCCCCTCTCGTTCGACCTCGAAGTGGGCCAGACCCTCGCCATCGTCGGCGAGGCAGGCTCCGGCAAGAGTACCCTCGCCCGCATTCTGGCTGGCATGATCGAACCCACCAGCGGCGACATCGCCATCGACGGCCAGCTGATGGTGCATGGCGATTACCAGACTCGCTGCAAACTGCTGCGGATGATTTTTCAGGATCCCAACACCTCGCTGAACCGCAAGATCCGGGTCGGCCAGATCCTGGAAACCCCACTGCGCCTCAACACCGAGATGACTGAAGAGGAGCGCCGCGAGAAGGTGGTGCAGACCCTGCGTATGGTGGGGATGCTGCCGGATCACGCCCTGTTCTATCCGCAGATGCTCTCCTCCGGTCAGCAGCAGCGGGTGGCGCTGGCGCGGGCGCTGATCCTCAACCCCAAGATAGTGGTGGCCGATGAGGCGCTCTCCACTCTGGATATCTCGGTACGCTCCCAGATCATCAATCTGCTGCTGGAGATGCAGGAGACCATGGGGCTGAGCTATGTGTTGGTCGCCAACGATCTGGGTATCGTCAGCCATATCAGCGACGAGGTGCTGGTAATGCACGAAGGTCGGGTGGTGGAGCGCGGCAAGACCCTCAAAGTGTTTGCCGATCCCCAACATGAGGTGACTCGCCGTCTCATCCAGAACTACAACAACGAATACCGCAAATAGAGAGGCGCTGGCCGCCTCCCTTGCCGCTGTGTTTCGCCGATCTCACTCGGCGGGATCAAAAAAGCCCACTGCATGCAGTGGGCTTTCTGTTACCGGCGTTGCTGCTTAGGCTTGCAGCAGCAGACGGTTGATGCGGGAGACGAAGCTCGCCGGATCGTTCAGCCCGCCCTGCTCGGCCAGCTGGGCCTGTTCGTGCAGCAGGGTGACCCACTCACCGAACAGTGCCTCGTCTTCAATGGTGTCGAGTTTCTTCACCAGCGCATGGTCAGGGTTGAGCTCCAGAATGTACTTCTGCTCCGGTACCGGCTGGCCGGCCGCACGCATGAGCTTGATCATCTGGGTGCTCATACCGTAAGCGTCGGTGACGATGCAGGAGGGGGAGTCGGTCAGACGGTGAGTGACACGCACCTCTTTCACTGCATCGCCCAGGCTCTTCTTGACCCGCTCCACCAGACCGGCGTTGGCCTTCTCGGCATCGATCTGGGCCTGCTTGGAGGCTTCGTCTTCCAGATCGCCGAGATCCAGTTCGCCACGGGTGACGGAGATAAGTTGCTTGCCGTCGAACTCGGTCAGGTGGCTCATCAGCCACTCGTCCACGCGCTCCCACATCAGCAGCACTTCGACACCCTTCTTGCGGAAGATCTCGAGGTGCGGGCTGTTCTTGGCAGCGGCATAGGAGTCAGCAGTGATGTAGTAGATCTTCTGCTGGCCTTCCTTCATGCGACCAACGTAATCCTCGAGAGAGACGGTCTGGGCTTCGCCCTCGCCAGCGGTGCTGGCAAAACGCAGGAGCTTGGCGATCTCTTCGCGGTTGGCGTAATCCTCGGCCGGGCCCTCTTTGAGCACGTTACCGAACTCTTTCCAGAACTTGGCGTACTTCTCGGCATCGTCTTTCGCCAGCTTGGAGAGCATGGTCAACACGCGCTTTGAGCAAGCCTTGCGCAGGGAGGCGGTCACCTTGTTGTCCTGCAGGATTTCACGGCTGACGTTGAGCGGCAGATCGTTGGAGTCCAGCACCCCTTTGACGAAGCGCAGGTAGGTCGGCATAAACTGCTCGGCGTCATCCATGATGAAGACGCGCTGCACATAGAGCTTCAGACCGTGCTTCTGCTCGCGGTTGTAGAGGTCGAACGGTGCGCGGGCCGGTACGTAGAGCAGGCTGGTGTACTCTTGCGCCCCTTCCACCCGGTTGTGACCCCACAGCAGCGGATCTTCAAAGTCGTGGGCGACGTGCTTGTAGAACTCCTGATACTCCTCGTCCTTGATATCTTTCGGGTTGCGGGTCCACAGTGCCGTGGCGCGGTTGACCTGCTCCCACTCGCCCGGGGTGCCGACGATGGTCTCGCCATCCTCTTCGCGATCCGGGGTACCCTCTTTGAACATCTCGACCGGTACGCTGATGTGATCGGAATATTTGCCCACCACGGAGCGCAGACGCCAGTCGTCGAGGAACTCGTCCTCTTCGGCACGCAGGTGCAGGATGACATCGGTACCGCGACCCTCTTTGGTCACATCAGCGACGGTGAAGGAGCCTTCCCCTTCCGATTCCCACTGTACGCCCTGCTCCGGAGCAGTACCGGCGGCGCGGGACACCACGGTCACCTTGTCGGCCACGATAAAGGCGGAGTAGAAACCGACCCCGAACTGGCCGATCAGCTGGGAATCCTTACCCTGATCGCCGGAGAGGTTTTTGAAGAATTCTGCGGTGCCGGACTTGGCGATGGTACCCAGGTGCTCAATCACCTGATCACGGGTCATACCGATCCCGTTATCGGAGATGGTCAGGGTACGCTTCTCTTTGTCCACCACCAGACGCACACGCAACTGGCCGTCGTTTTCGAACAAAGAGGCATCGGAAAGCGCCTTGAAGCGCAGCTTGTCCGCCGCATCGGATGCGTTGGAGATCAGCTCGCGCAGGAATACTTCTTTGTTGGAGTAGAGGCTGTGAGCCATCAGGCTCAGCAGTTGTTTGACTTCAGTCTGAAAGCCGTGGGTTTCGGCATGAACACTTTGGGTCATGGACCAATCCTCAGAAACATCGGGTTGAACATATGCCCAACCTAGATGGGGACAGCGATCCAAATATCAAGGGGGCGAATGTGCAATCCTGCTCATTCGCCCCCTGTTGGCGTGTAACCGCCGATTTTATGTTCAGTTTTTCGCGACTTGCCGCCACCCGCCCCTTACTTGAGGCGCTGGCGACCCATCAGGGAGTGGGAGAGCGTGGTGCCATCCACCAGCTCCAGCTCGCCCCCTACCGGCACCCCGTGGGCGATGCGGCTCACCTCTACCCCGGCGGTGCGGGCCATATCAGCGATATACCAGGCGGTGGCATCCCCTTCAATGGTGGGATTGGTGGCGAGGATCAGCTCGCTGATGTGCTCTTCCTTCAGACGGCGCTCGAGAATATCGAGCCCCAGCTCCTCCGGGCCGATACCATCGAGTGGCGACAGATGGCCCATCAGCACAAAGTAACGACCAGAAAACTGACCGGTCTGTTCGATGGCGGCCACGTCCGCCGGGCTCTCCACCACACAGAGCAGACCGTTCTCTTCCCGCTTGGGATTGACGCAGATATCGCAGCGATCGTTCTCGGTAAAGGTGCGACAGTGGCTACAGTGGCCAATCTCGGTCAGGGCGCGAGAGAGCAACTGGGCCAACCGCAAACCGCCGCTGCGCTCACGCTCGAGCAGGGTAAAGGCCATCCGCTGGGCAGACTTGGGCCCCACCCCAGGCAATACCTGCAGGGCTTTCATCATCTCATCGAGCAGGGGACTGAACTTCATAACACTCCTTACACGGGCCTGCCCCTCGCCACCACCAGGGCCACGACGGGTCAGCAAAACAGGATAACGCCATTGGCGCAGGACTATACCCGAGCCCGCCGCCCATCGCCATCGGCTTGCCCACAGCACTCGCAAAAACGCGGATAGCAAAAAGCCCTGATGTTTCCATCAGGGCTTTGCAATGTGGCGGTGAGGGAGGGATTCGAACCCTCATTCTCGTACATCACAGCACAAATATAA
>NZ_JAPDCI010000017.1:0-6095 GCF_027705905.1 Aeromonas sp. Y293-4
CCACAGGTGGTTTTTGACGAACTTCTGAAAGCAGCCTGATTTTTAATCGGGAATTGCACTTCGAAGTTGAATTCGCGGCTGCCATAACCGCCCCTTGATGATGGGCAATGGATATCGGCTGCAGTGTGGGAGAGGGGGGCTGTGCGGTCCATAGTGATGGCATTCCCCACTCTGCCGGCAGAGTGGGGAATGGCCGGGTGAGGCGCTATCGGGGCACCACGCTATCGCTTCCGCCCAGGGCGCGATAGATTTTGGCAGTGGTGGTGAGCTGCTCTTTTTGCTGGGACAGCAGGCTCTGCTGGGCATCCCACAGCCGGTTCTGCTCATCAAGCCAGGCTTGCACGCCGGTCGCACCCGCCTGGAAGCGAGCCTTGGCCAGTCGTTCGGCCTCCTGGGCATAACTTAGTTGTTCCTGCAGATAATCGAGTCGCTGCTGGCCATAGTGGCGTGCGGCCAGATTGTCTTCCACCTCCACCAGTGCGGTGTAGAGCTGTTTGCGAAACTCGGTTTCAGCGATCTGGTAATCCAGCTCTGAGCTTTCGATGGCAAGCTGGGTGCGGTTGTATTCAAGGAAGGGGAGGGCAAGGCTGGCCCCTAGCGTACCGACCGGATTTTGCAGCACCTGCGCCAATCTATCGGATGCGGTGCTGGCACTGCCGGTCAGGGTCAGGCTGGGGTAGAAGCTGGTGCGGATCTCATCCCCTTTAGCCAGCGTCTTGCGCAGCCGCAATTCTGCCGCTTTGACATCGGGGCGGCGGGCTAGCACATCGGCCGGAATACCCACCGCAAGTTCAGGAATGGTCTGCTTTGCAAGGGAAGCAGGTGCATACTCCAGCGGCCCGCTGCTGCGGCCCAGCAACAGACGCAGGACATTGCGAGCCTGCTCCCGCTGCGCCTTGAGTGAGGCCAGCTCAGCCTGTTTTCCGGCCAACTGTTGGCGTGCCTGCGCCAGATCGAGCCGGGTGATGGCGCCAGCCTGGTATTTGGTCTGGGTCAGCTGCTCGGTTCGGGTCAGGTTGGCCAACTGCTGTTCTCCGAGCGTGATGGCAGAGCCGAGATAGCCGAGCTGCCAATACTGCTCCAGGGTATTGCCGATCAGCAGCAGTCGGGTGCTGGCGAGATCCTGCTCGCTTGCCGCCGCCTCCCAGCTTGCCTGATCTCGCACCGAGGCAAGCTTGCCCCACAAATCCACTTCGTAACTGAGGCTCAGCGAGGGGCCCAGACTGTTGGTGCCTTTGCCGGATTTCAGATCCTTGTTGCCACTGGCTGCGATAGTGCCATTGACCGAGGGGGTGAGGTTGGTATCTGCCTGCTCGGCGCCCAGTCTGGCGCTTTTGAGCTTGAGGGCCGCCACACGCATGTCCGGGTTGGCGGCCAGTACCGCCTCGACCAGTTTGTCGAGTTGGGGATCATGAAATTCCCGCCACCAGGGGCCTGCCTGCGCAGCCAGTTGGGAGCCCTCTGCCTGTTGCCATGTGGGGGCGATCGCCAGTTCGGGTCTTTGATAGGTGCTGTGCTGACTGCAGCCGCTGAGGGCCATGCAGAGAGCCAGCCAGGAGAGTTTGTGCATTGTTATTCCCTCGCCAGTGCGACAACAGGGTCGAGCCGCGCCGCATTGCGTGCCGGCAAGTAACCAAACAGGATCCCGATGAGTGACGAGCAGCCAAAGGCCATCAGGATGGAGAAGAGCGAGAACTGCATCTTGATGGAGTCCACCAGCAGTGAAAAGAGCGCGCCAATGCCGAGCGAGAGGCCTACGCCGAAGATCCCCCCCAGCAGGCTGACCATCACAGCCTCAATCAGAAACTGCTGCAGAATATCCGACTGGCGGGCGCCCACGGCCATGCGAATGCCGATCTCGCGGGTACGCTCCACCACCGACACCAGCATGATGTTCATCACGCCCACCCCACCGACGATCAGCGAGATCACCGCGATGGCCGAGACCATCAAGGTCATGGTTGCCGTGGTTTTCTCCACCGATTTGATGATGCTGTCGCTGCTAAAGGTGAAGAAATCCTTCACCCCGTGGCGCTTGGTGATCAGCTCGATCACCGCCTGCTCGGCCAGTGCCGGTTGTACCCCGTCTTTGACCCGGATGGTGATCTGGCTGAAGTGGTGCTGCGAGATGAGGCGACTCATCACCGCGCTGTATGGCAGCCAGATATTGACTGACTGGCTGGTGGGGCCAAAGCCGGTCTCCTGCGAAACCACACCGACAATCCGTACCGGCAAGGTGCCGACCAGTACCACCTTGCCGACTGGATCCTCCTTGCCAAGCAGGCTGGTGATACTCTTCTTGTCCACCACGGCGACGGCGGCACGCTGCTGGATATCTTGCCACTCCAGTAAGCGACCACTGACCAGTGTCATCCCCTTCACCTTGAAATAGTCGTTACCGACCCCGGTCACATTGCCGCTGTTGGTCTTGTTGCGATAGCGCAACTGGCCTGAGCTGCCAATCTCGGGGCTGGCACCCGCAAGATAGGGTTGCCCCAGCAGGGCATCGAGATCCCCCTTGTTGAGGGTCTGGATGCTGGCCATCTTTTCATCGCCCCATCCTTTACCCGGGAAGATTTCGATGGTGTTGGTGCCCATCGCATTGATCTGGTCGATCACCTTGGCGCGCGCCCCCTGACCAAGAGCGACCACGCTCACCACGGCGGCGATACCGATGATGATGCCGAGCATGGTGAGGAAGGTGCGCATCCGGTGGGCGAGCATGGCATGGATCGCCATCCGTCCCGCTTCCCGATAACGATCCCAGTCGTTGCCCATGGCACCTTTAGTGGGCACTATTTTTTGAGGGGCTGTGGTTGTGGCGGTGGTTGGAGCCAACACGGCCGTTTGGTAGGGGCCGCTATCTTGTTCAATCCGACCATCCTTGAGAGTGATGATCCGGTCGGCATGGCTGGCCACGTTCATATCGTGGGTGACCAGAATGATGGTGTGGCCCTGAGCGTGCAGCTCTTTGAGGATCGCCATCACCTCCTTGCCGCTCTGGCTATCCAGTGCGCCGGTCGGTTCATCGGCGAGGATCACTTCGCCGCCATTGGCCAGCGCCCGGGCGATACTGACCCGCTGCTGCTGACCGCCGGAGAGCTGGCCCGGGGTATGGTGACTGCGATCGGCCAGCCCCAGTCTGCCCAGCAGCTGACGCGCGCGCGCCTGGCGATCCGGGCGACTGGTGCCGGCATAGACGGCGGGGATCTCCACGTTGGCGGCGGCATCGAGATGAGGCAGCAGGTGGTAACGCTGAAAGATAAAGCCGAAGTGGTGGCAACGCAGGCGGGCCAGCGCCAACGCATCCATGGTGGCGGTGTCCTGACCGCGAAACAGATACTGGCCGCCGCTCGGGCTATCCAGACAACCCAGCAGGTTCATCAGGGTCGACTTGCCGGAGCCGGACGCGCCGACAATGGCGATCATCTCTCCTGCCGTGATGGTGAGGTCAAGAGGGTGGAGCACGGTGACTTCGCTGTCGCCGCTCTGGTAGCGTCGCTCGACCCCTTTCAGCTGGATCAACGGCAGCTGGTTCAGGGGCTCACTCATAGCATCACCGCCATCTCATCATTGTCGGCGGGGGCACCGTGATTGAGCTGCACCTCCTCCTTCTCGCTCAGCCCGCTGATCACCTCAATGCGGATCTCATCCTTCATACCGGTCTTGATATGGCGGGTTTCGGTCGTCTCATCTTCCTTGATCACGGTGACTTCATACTCGTTGTCACCCAGCGACTTGCCGAGGGCGGTTTGCGGCACAGTGAGCACCTGCTTGCGCTCGCCGAGCACTATGGTCACCTGGGTGGTCATTGCCACCCGCAGGGTATGGTCGGGATTGGGCACATCGAACAGGGCGTAGTAGTAGACAGCCGCATTGTTGGTGGTGGTGCCTGTGGTGGCCTGATCGTTGATGTTGGTAGGCGCTAACTCCACGGCGCGAAGCGTACCCTGATAGCGGGTATCCGGATCGCCAATGAGGGTGAAGTAGACCGGCATGCCGGCTTTGACCTTGGTGACATCAGCTTCGGAGATCTGCGCCTTGACCGTCATAGTCTCGAGGTTGGCTAGCTTGAGCACGGTCGGCACCGTCTGGCTGGCCGCCAGGGTCTGGCCCTGACGGGTCACAATGCTGATGACGGTGCCATCCATCGGCGCCAGGATCTTGGTGTAGCCCAGCTCGGTCTTGGCCCGATCAACCTTGATCAGGGCATTGTCGATATTGGCCTGGCTGTTTTGTAGTTCGGCGCGGGTGACCGCCAGCAGTGCCTCGGCACTCTCCAGATCGGCCCGTGAGCTCGCCTCCTGCTTGAACATCTGCTGCTGGCGCCGCCAGGCGAGCTCGTTCTGTTTGAGTTGCGCCTGCTTGATCTTGAGCTGGGCGCGGTTGCTGGCAAGCTCCGCCTCGGCCGTCTTGAGGTTGTTCTGGGCAATCAGGGGATCGATCTCGGCCAGCAGGTCTCCCTGCTTGACCTGATCTCCGGCCTCGACGGCCAGCTTGGTAACCTGACCGGAGACCTGGGCCCCCACATCCACCTGTTCTACGGCCTGCAGCACACCACTGGCCAGCACGGTCTGGGCAATATCCTCGCGGGTCACCTGAGCGGTCAGCATCGCCTTGGGTGGTTGACTGGGCCAGAGCAGCCAGCCGAGGAGCACCACGGCGATCAGCATGGTGATGGCCAGGGTTCTCTGCTTGGGGGTTATGTTCATCGATCACCTGAATGGAAACGGAAAAGGTTGTGCGCGGCGATTATCCTGCAGCAAAGCCCTGATAAATAACAGCCGCAAATATGTAAGCAAAGTTATGGCGTTAACTATCAATAAGCCGTGAAAGGAGTAAACGAGAGACCGCAGTGGTGAGCAAGATGGTCAGCAAGAGGATAGGGAGTGCCGCTTGCGGTGGCGATGAAAAAGCCCTGCGCAGAGGCAGGGCTTTGGAATAGGTGATGGCGAGGGAGGATTAGGCCTTGGCCAGCAGATCCATAACCCAGGGCAGACCCTGCTTCTTGCGGCTGACAAAGCCCGGGTGGTAGCTGGACTCGGCCGGTACTTTGGTGTGCTCGGTAAAGTAGATACGGCTGGCTGCGGCCGTCAGGTCAGTCACCATCAGCACGAAGAAGTCGAGCCCTTCGCTTTCAACACGGTGCGCCATCTCTTGCTGCAGAGTTTCGATCTGGTCGGCAAGCTGTTGTTCGCTGCCCACTTCAATCTGGCTCATGATGAAGTTCAGACCTTCGGCCTGGAATGCCTTCTCATCCTGCTGCAGCAGTTGAGCTGGGGTCAGGCCGCTCAGGTCGGTTTTCGCCATCAGCAGCTGTTGGCCGAATTCGGCCAGCGATACTTCGGCCAGTGGTGCCAGACGCTCACAGGCGATCTTGTCCTGCTCGGTGGTGGTCGGCGAGGTGAGACAGAGGGTATCGCTCATGATGGCACCCAGCATCAGGCGAGCCTGGCTGCGGGTCACAGTGTCTTGCTGGCTCAGCAGGTCGAAGGCGATGGTGCAGGTGCAGCCGACGGCCCGGATCCAGGCATCCAGCGGAGACTGGGTGACCAGAGTGCCGAGACGGTGGTGATCCACCAGGCCCAGTACATTGGCTTGTGCCAGTGTGGCAGGGCCCTGTTCCAGATCACTGAAATCCACCAGCCAGACATCTTCACCGGTCAGATCTTTGGTCAGCAACTCGGGTTCGCTGACGCCAGCCTGCTCCAGAATAAAACGGGTTTCGGTGCGCAGGTCACCCAGACGCCATGGGGTGGCCTGACGGCCCTGGCCATTGAGCCAGTCGGTGATAACCAGCGCACTGCAGATACTGTCGCTATCAGGATTCTTGTGACCAAAAACGTGGATCATAGACAAAGCCTCACAATTGGATACCCATAAAGGGGGGCAACACTATGCGAAATCCGCCACATGAAGGCAACCGGATCCACGCCCATGTTGCTGCCAGCTTCGCCTAACTCGCCATTTTATTGATCTGGGTCGGTAATCCTGACGCGAGTTCGGTTCTCACAGTTGGCTATTGGCTATTGGCTATTGGCTATTGGCTATTGGCTATTGGCTATTGGCTATTGGCTATTGGCTATTGGCTATTG
>NZ_JAPDCI010000017.1:6105-125269 GCF_027705905.1 Aeromonas sp. Y293-4
GCTATTGGCTATTGGCTATTGGCTATTGGCTATTGGCTATTGGCTATTGGCTATTGGCTATTGGCTATTGGCTATTGGCTATTGCTGACTGTGCAGGCTATGGCACTCGTTCGTGCCTGTGCAGTCAGCATGTTCTGTCAGCGTTATCAGTCGCCATCGCTGCAAATGGGCTTTATTGCCTGATTCAGCGACGCAGCAGCTCGCGGGCATTGGCCAATGTGTTATCGGTGATCTGGTCGCCACCGAGCAGGCGTGCCAGCTCGTTGAGACGGGCTGTCTCATCAAGGGCACTCATTTGGGTTTCGGTGGTTTTGCCATCGGTATGCTTGCTCACCACCATATGCTGGTGGCCGTTGCCTGCCACCTGAGGCAAGTGAGTGACCACCATCACCTGAGTGGACTCCCCGAGCTGGCGTAGCAGGCGACCTACCACAGCGGCAGTCGGACCGCTGATCCCCACATCCACCTCATCGAAAATCAGGGTCGGAGTGGAGATCTTGCGGGCGCTGATCACCACGATGGCGAGGCTGATGCGCGACAGCTCACCGCCGGAGGCCACCTTGCCAAGCGGCTGGATCGGTTGGCCTGGGTTGGTGGTGACCATAAATTCCACCCGATCTATACCCAGCGGAGAGAGGCTGCTCTGGGCATCGGGGCGCACCTCGATGGCAAAGCGGCCATCGGGCATCGCCAGTTCGTGCATGCTGCTGGTCACTTTGGCGCCCAGCTCCTGGGCGTAACGCTGGCGACTGTGGCTCAGGGCTTCGGCGGCCTGCACAAAAGCCTGACGGGCATCGGCCAGCTCATCTTCCATCCCCTCTAACCGCTCCTCATCGGAGTTGAGGCGAGCGAGATCCGAGGCCAGCTCCTGATGGTGCAGGGCCAGGTCTGCCGGTTTGACGTGGTGCTTGCGAGCCAGATTGATCGCCTTGGAGAGACGGGCCTCCAGCTCGTTGAAACGCTCGGGATCCAGCTCCAGCCGATCGAGATAGCTGCGCAGTTCGCTGTGACTCTCCTGCACCCCGATCAGGGCTTCGTTCAGCATCTCCAGTACCGGGGTGAGGCGGCTATCCATGCTGACCAGCCCCTCGGCCCGATCGACGGCTGATTGCAGCAGCCCTGCGATAGTGGTCTCTTCGTTGTCATAGAGCAGATCGAGGCAAGCCCCGCACTCTTGCATCAGTTCTGTGCCGTTGGCGAGACGCTGGTGCTCCTCTTCTATCTCTTCGAACTCCCCTGGTTGCAGGGCAAATTCGTCCAGCTCCTGCACCTGGTACTCGATCAGCTGGCGGCGGGCTTCCCGCTGCTGCTGCTCGGCCTTGAGCCGGTTCAACTCGTTTTGCAGTTGGCGCCACTGCTGATAGTGCTGGCGCACCTCGTCGAGCAGCAGATGGTGACCGGCATAGCCGTCGAGCAGGGCGAGCTGGTAGTCGGGTTTTAGCAGCATCTGGTGGGCATGTTGACCGTGCACGTTGACCAGCAGCTGGCCCAGATTCTTGAGCTGGGTGAGGGGGACAGGCACGCCGTTGATATAGCTGCGTGAACGCCCCTCGGCGGAGATGACTCGCCGGACGATACACTCACCTTCGTTTTCCAGCTCGTTGGTGGCGAGCCAGGCGCGGGCGGCCGGGTTGTTGTCGAGCAGGAAGCGGGCGCTGACCTCGCTTTTATCGCTATCGGGTCGCACCATGCCTGCTTCGGCCCGCTCTCCAAGACAGAGGCCGAGGGCGTCGATGGCGATGGATTTACCGGCACCGGTCTCCCCGGTAATGCAGGTCATGCCCGCTTGCAGATCGAGTTCGAGAAACTTGACGATGGCGAAGTTGTTGACGGTCAGCTGGGTCAGCATGGTCTCATCCTGTATAGGTCAACATTACTGTGTATGCATCCAGTATATACTGGTCTTATATACAGTAAAGAGGTGGCCACCATTTTTAAGCGAAAACGGGCCACCAGAGTGGTGACCCGTACAGGACCGAGAGGGGGCGATGAGAGGCGTGACGCCGCTCAGTGGAAGGCTGACATCAGATCCGGATGGGCGGCGATCACCTCGTCCAGTGCCTGCTCCAGCCGACTGCCACTGGTGATGAGCGGGTTGAGCACCAGGGCACGCCAGGCTGCGTGGCGGTTGCCGGTGATGGCGGCCTCGATGGTGAGCTGCTCGAACTCTTTCATCAACTGCAGCAGGCGCAGGGTGTCTTGCGGGAAGGGGGCCACGTTGAGCGGCAGCGGGCCTGACTTGGTGATAAGGGAGCTGACCTCCACCGCGCACTCATCCGGCAGACCGTTGATGGCGCCATTGTTGCGGGTGTTGACGTGCATGATGATGCGCTTGTCGTTGTGGATGGCGCTCATCAGCTCGCATGCGGCTTCCGAATAGTATTGGCCGCCGCGTCCTTCCAGCGCCTTGGGCTTCTCGGCGAGATCCGGGTTGCGATAGAGATCGAACAGCTGTTGCTCGATGACCTTGACCACCTCGCCCCGGGTACCTTCGCCATTGGCCTCACCGAGCTCCTGCTTGAGGATGTCGTCGCTCATGTAGTAGTAGCGCAGATAGGCACAGGGGATCATGCCCAGATTGGCCAGCAGGTCCTTGGGCCAGGCAAAGGGGGGAATATTGCGCGGCACCAGCGGATCCTGCCCTTGCGCGAGCCGGGCAATCACGTCGCCGAGTCGGTCCTGGCCCTGATGCTGGATCTGGCGTACGAAGATGAAGTGGTTGAGCCCGGCCACCTGCATGATGAACTCCTGCTCATTCTGGGTCTCCAGCAGGGTAGCGACCCCTTTTTGCATGATCACCGGCACGTTGCACAGCCCTACCGCTTTGATCTTGCTGTGACGCAATACCGCTTCGGTCACCATGCCTGACGGATTGGTGAAGTTGAGCAGCCAGGCATCGGGGCAGAGGCGTTCCATGTCGGCGGCGATCTGCAAGGCGATGGGGATGGTTCGGCAAGCGTTGGCAAAGCCGCCCAGTCCATTGGTCTCCTGACCGATCAGACCATATTTCAACGAGATCCGCTCATCGCTGATGCGGGCTTCCAGACAGCCGGCGCGAAACTGGGAGCAGACGTAGTCGGCGCCTTGCAGTGCCTCTTCCCGATCGAGCCGGGTTTCAACCCGTACCGCCAGCCCGGCTTTGGCCAGCATGCGGCGGGTGAGGGCAGCGATGATCGCCATCTTCTCGCGGCCATCGTCGATGTCGACCAACCAGAGTTCGCGCATTGGCAACTCGTGCTGACGCTGGATCAGCCCTTCAATCAGCTCCGGGGTATAGCTGGAGCCAGCACCGATGACCACAATCTTGAGTCCGTTTTTCATTGTCCACCTCATGAACAGGGATAGGGGTTGCACCTATTAAAGAGGGGCGTGGATGGCCAGACAAACGAAATAAGGGGCACTATGGATTAGCCAGTTTCATCCATAAGTGGAAGTGGCATACTAATGCCCTGCACCGTAACGATCGTGATCACGAGGTTATCCATGCTGGTACAACAGAACACCCTAGCCCTGCTGCACACCTTCGAGAGCACGGCCCGTCATCTCAGTTTCACCCGCGCCGCCGAGGAGATGAACCTCACCCAGGGGGCCATCAGCCACCGTATTCGTCATCTGGAAGGGCTACTGGGGTTTCGCCTGTTTATTCGCCTGACCCGCAAGCTGGCGTTGACGGAGGAGGGGGCGAGACTGTTGGCGACCCTGAGCCACTCCCTGCGCCAGATCAACGAGGAGATCGAGGATATCCGGGCTCAGGATCTGCGGGGGACGCTCCACGTGGGGGTTGCGCCTACCCTGGGGCTCAACTGGCTGATGCCAAGGTTGCCCCGTTTCCAGCAGCGCTGGCCCGGGCTGAACGTCATGATGCGGGTACGGGCGGGGGCAGTGGATTTCAACGAGGAGCGGGTGGATCTGGCCATCTACTACGGCGCCACCCGTTGCAGTGATCTGCACCGGGAGCTGTTGATGGAAGAGCAACTGGTGCCCGTCTGTTCTCCCGAATATGCCGAGCGGCTGGGATTGCTGGCGGATCCGGCCCGGCTGGCGGAGGCCTGTTTTATCCACGCCTCCGAATCGACTGATGTGCAGCAGCTCTTCTCGGAGTGGCGCCACTGGTGCGAGGGCGCGGCCATGGCTCTGCCCTATGAACAGCGTCACTACGGCTTCAATCACTATCAGATGGCGCTGCAGGCGGCGCAGGGCGGCATGGGCGTCGCAATGGGGCGGGAGGTGCTGGTGTGCAGCTTGCTGGCGCAGGGCTCGCTGGTGGCAGTGGGTGGCCCGCGGGTGCCAGCCGGGCGCAATTACGAGCTGATTTCGCCGCGGGAGAACCGCGAGCGACCGCGCTTTCGCGCCTTTAGCGACTGGCTGCGCAGCGAGGTGGCGCTCAGCCAGTCAGGCCCTGAACCGGTTCTTTAAAACAGCTTGCTACCCCAGCCGAGCTTGTTGCGCAGCACATGGAAGTAGCTGTAGTCGAGGGGATGCACCAGATGGAGCTGGTGGTGGCTCTTTTTGATGAGGATCTCGTCCCCCGGGTGTACCGCCAGCGTCACCTGACCGTCACAGCTCACCTGCATGGCGTCATCCTGATTCTCTGGCGAGACCAGCAGTCGCACTTCACTGTCGGCATCCAGCACGATGGGACGGCTGCTCAGGGTGTGCGGGAACATGGGCACCAGCGTGATGGCGTTGAGCTTGGGGGTGAGGATGGGACCACCGGCCGACAATGAATAGGCGGTGGAGCCGGTCGGGGTGGCCACTATGATGCCGTCCGAGCGCTGGCTATACATGAAGCTGCCATCGATATAGACCTCGAACTCGATCATGTGGGCGATCTTGCCCGGGTGCAGTACGGCTTCGTTGACCGCCAGATTGCTCGATTTGCGCTCGCCGTGGCGATAGACCGAGGCTTCCAGCAGGAAGCGGTGTTCGCTCTTGTAGTGACCGGAGAGCACCTGCTCCAGTGGCAATAGATAATCTTGCGGCGAGAGGTCGGTCAGAAAGCCGAGGTTACCCCGGTTGACCCCGATCACTGCCACATCGAAGCGCGACAGCACCCGTGCCGCCCCCAGCATGTTGCCGTCACCGCCGACCACGATGGCGAGATCGGCCTGCTGGCCCAGTTGTACCAGATCCATCACGTTTTCATCGAGGATGCTCAGGGTCTGGGCGACCCGGCTCTCCACCAGTACCCTAAAGCCGCGGGCGGTCAGGTATTGATGCAGGCCGGTCAGCGTCTGGTTGGCCCCCTCATGGTGGGGTTTGCCAATCAGGGCGATGGTTTTGAACGGAGAATCCATAGTCAGTCAGATCTGGGATGGGTATTGCGGGCCAGTATACAGTGCTTTGCTCCGCTTGTGACGCTCTCCCGTGTGACGGGGCTGGCTATCCCCTTGAGGCTACTGGTTAAACGGTGAGCGGTAACCCGGATAAACCGACGGTTGCTGCTATTCAGCAACCCTGATTGCCCTTTACCCCTTGAAAGCCGGGGATGCATCCCCATAATAGCGCCAACATAGTCGGTCTGTTGTCGTCCGGTCGCTCAACCAGACGTCAGGGCCCTCATAAGTAACCCCGGAATTGGAGATGTCATGAACCACGAAGAGCAAAAGGTTGAAGCGATGGAGCAAGTGGAAGCCCAGCCAGTCGAGCCGACCGATGTAGACAGTGAAGTGACAGCCGAGCAGGCCCGCATTGCCGAACTGGAAGCGCAGCTGGAAACCGCCATCCAAAAAGCGGCGGAAGAGCGTGAACGCGCCCTGCGTACCGCCGCCGAGATGGAGAACCTGCGCCGTCGTACCGAGCTGGATGTGGAGAAGGCGCACAAGTTTGCTTTGGAGAAGTTCGCCAACGAACTGCTGCCGGTGCTGGACAACCTTGAGCGTGCCATCGAACTGGCCGACAAGGAGAACGAAGCCCTCAAGCCGATGATCGAAGGTGTCGAGCTGACCCTGAAATCCATGCAGAGCGGTGTGGCCAAGTTTGGTCTGGTGGCGCTCGACCCGATCAACCAGCCGTTTGACCCCAACGCCCATCAGGCGATGAGCATGGTGCCGAGTGCCGATGTGGCCCCGAACACCGTCATTGCAGTGATGCAGAAGGGCTATGACCTCAACGGTCGGGTGATCCGTCCGGCCATGGTGATGATCGCCAAAGCGGTCGACTGATTGGCTGTGGGTGCCCGAGCCCGCCCTGTGGCGGGCTTTTTGTTTCGCAGTGCAGCACCTGTTCATCTTGCCCGGTTTACGGCTCAACGTGACCGCGCAACCATGACAAAGGGTGTGGTTTTTTAGGGTTGGGGCTTGAAGCTGCGTCTGGCGACCCCATATAGGTAGCAAGGCCGCGGCGGCACAAAAAATTTGATGCCGGGAGCTTGAAAGCCAGATTGGCAGCCCCCACCTAGCCGTTAACGCATTAAGGCGAGTTCCTCGCCAGTTTATTCAAAGTATTTGGAGATTCGTCAAATGGGTAAAATCATCGGTATTGACCTGGGTACTACCAACTCCTGCGTCGCTATTCTGGATGGCGACACTGCTCGCGTGATCGAGAACGCAGAAGGCGATCGTACTACTCCGTCCATCATTGCCTATGCCGATGATGGCGAGATCCTGGTTGGTCAGCCGGCCAAGCGTCAGGCCATCACCAACCCGAAAAACACCCTGTTCGCCATCAAGCGTCTGATCGGTCGTCGTTTTGAAGATGAAGAAGTGCAGCGTGACCTGAAAATCATGCCGTACGCCATCGCCAAAGCTGACAACGGCGACGCCTGGGTTGAAGTGAAGGGCAAGAAAATGGCACCGCCGCAGATCTCTGCCGAAGTGCTGAAAAAGATGAAGAAGACCGCCGAAGACTACCTGGGCGAGCCGGTAACCGAAGCCGTTATCACTGTTCCAGCCTACTTCAACGACGCCCAGCGTCAGGCTACCAAGGATGCCGGTCGCATCGCCGGTCTGGATGTAAAACGCATCATCAACGAACCGACTGCTGCTGCATTCGCTTACGGCGTGAACAAGGTCAAAGGCGAGCGCAAGGTTGCCGTATATGACCTGGGGGGCGGTACTTTCGATATCTCCATCATCGAGATCGACGAAGTTGAAGGCGAAACCACCTTCGAAGTACTGGCGACCAACGGTAACACCCACCTGGGTGGTGAAGACTTCGATAACCGCGTCATCAACTATCTGGTAGACGAGTTCAAGCGTGAGCAAGGCATCGACCTGCGTAACGACCAGCTGGCTCTGCAGCGTCTGAAAGATGCCGCCGAGAAAGCCAAGATCGAGCTCTCTTCTGCCCAGCAGACCGACGTCAACCTGCCGTACATCACTGCAGATGCCACCGGTCCGAAGCACATGAACATCAAGGTGACCCGCGCCAAGCTGGAATCCCTGGTAGAAGACATGGTGAAGGACTCTCTGGAGCCGGTTCGTGTCGCCCTGAAAGACTCCGGTCTGGCTGTTGGCGAGATCGACGACGTAATTTTGGTTGGTGGTCAGACCCGTATGCCGCTGGTTCAGAAGACCGTTGCCGAGTTCTTTGGCAAAGAGCCGCGTAAAGACGTCAACCCGGACGAAGCCGTGGCCATGGGTGCTGCCATCCAGGGCGCCGTACTGTCCGGTGACAAGACCGACGTACTGCTGCTGGACGTCACCCCGCTCTCCCTGGGTATCGAAACCATGGGTAGCGTGATGACTGCGCTGATCGAGAAGAACACCACCATCCCGACCAAGAAGTCCCAGGTGTTCTCGACTGCCGAAGACAACCAGTCTGCCGTGACCATTCACGTGCTGCAGGGTGAGCGCAAGCGCGCCAGCGACAACAAGTCTCTGGGCCAGTTCAACCTGGAAGGCATCCGTCCGGCACCGCGCGGTCTGCCGCAGATCGAAGTGACCTTCGACATCGATGCCAACGGTATCCTGCACGTCTCTGCAAAAGACAAAGAGACCAACAAAGAGCAGAAGATCACCATCCAGGCCTCCTCTGGTCTGTCTGATGACGAGATCGAGCGCATGGTACGCGAAGCCGAAGCCAACGCGGCCGAGGACAAGAAGTTTGAAGAGCTGGTACAGGCTCGCAACCAGGCTGATGGTCTGGTCCACTCCGTACGCAAGCAGATCACCGAAGCCGGTGAAGCCCTGCCTGCCGACGACAAGACCAAGATCGAAGCTGCTCTGAGCGAGCTGGAAGCGGCCATCAAGGGTGACGACAAGGCTGCTATCGAAGCCAAACAGCAGGCTCTGCTGGAAGCGTCCCAGAAGCTGATGGAAATTGCCCAGCAGCAGGCTCAGGCCCAGGGTGCAGCCGGTGCTGATGCCGGTCAGTCCTCCTCTTCTGCCAAGGCTGACGACGACGTAGTCGACGCCGAGTTCGAAGAAGTGAAAGACGACAAGAAGTAAGCCCTACCCAGATGGGCGAAGTCCGCTTCGCCCATCGGCTTGGTCAATGAATTCACGGGCGTTGGGTAACCAACGCCCGTCTGCGTAACCACAGGATGAGTATGTCGAAGCGCGATTTCTACGAAGTACTGGGTGTGGCGAAAGATGCCGACGATCGCGAGATCAAGAAGGCGTACAAGCGCCTGGCCATGAAGTATCACCCGGATCGTAACCAGGGTGATGCCGCATCCGAAGAGAAGTTCAAAGAGGTCAAGGAAGCCTACGAGGTCCTGACCGATGCCAACCTGCGTGCCCGTTACGACCAGTACGGCCATGCCGGTGTCGACCCGAGCCAGGGTGGCGGTGGCCACGGTGGCTTTGGCGGCGGTGCCGACTTCGCCGACATGTTTGGTGACGTATTCGGTGACATCTTCGGCGGTGGCCGTGGTGGTGCCCGTCGTGGCCCGGCCCGTGGCTCCGACCTGCGTTACACCATGGAGCTGACGCTGGAAGAGGCGGTACGCGGGGTCTCCAAGGAGATCAAGGTGCCGACCCTGGTTCACTGTGAAGTCTGTAACGGCTCCGGTGCCCACACCGGCAGCAGTGCCCAGACCTGCCCGACCTGCCACGGCTCCGGCCAGGTGCAGATGCGTCAGGGCTTCTTCGCGGTGCAGCAGGCATGTCCGCACTGTCACGGTCGCGGCAAGATCATCAAGGATCCGTGCCGCAAGTGCCACGGTGAAGGTCGCTACCAGCGCACCAAGACCCTGTCGGTGAAAATTCCGGCGGGCGTCGATACCGGCGATCGCATCCGTCTCTCCGGCGAAGGGGAAGCGGGGGAAGCAGGGGCACCGGCAGGGGATCTCTACGTACAGGTGCACGTCAAAGAGCACGAGATCTTCGTGCGTGACGGCAACAACCTCTACTGCGAAGTGCCCATCAGCTTCACCGCAGCTGCGCTGGGTGGCGAGATTGAAGTACCGACCCTGGATGGCCGCGTCAAGCTCAAGGTCACTCCGGAGACCCAGACCGGCAAGATGTTCCGCATGCGCGGCAAGGGCGTGAAGTCAGTACGCTCCGGCCAGGTAGGGGACCTGATGTGCAAGGTGGTGATCGAGACGCCGGTCAACCTCACCGAGCAGCAGAAAGAGCTGCTGCGCCAGCTGGACGAATCCTTCAGCGGCGCCGCTGCCAAGACCCACAAGCCGAAATCGGAAGGCTTTTTCGAAGGGGTGAAACGCTTCTTCGACGATCTGACCAGCTGATTTCAGCGACCCGAATAAACAGAGCCGGCCTTGTGCCGGCTCTTTTTTTGCCCGCCGTTTAGCCAGGGTCCGCCCTATTGAGTGGATCCTGATGAGGGATCCTCCTCACAACTCCCGCCAATTCCTGCTGTACAAATGTTATCCCGCTCACACTATTGCTGAAACGGTTTAGTTGCTGTATTGAGTTGGCTAAAGCGGTTTAGCTATGCTCTGGCTGTCGATAACAACAGCGCCCGTTCGGGCTACAGATGACAGGTGAGGAAGATGATGATGTTCAAGAGCAAGTTGGCGCTGGCGGTAGCGCTGGGATTGGGGATGAGCAACCCGCTGTGGGCGGCGGATGGCGGTATCGAGGCCCGTCTGGCGGCGCTGGAGGCGCGGGTACAGGCGGCTGAAGCGAGAGCCGAGGCAGCAGAGAGCCGTGCCAGTCAGGCGGAAGTGAAGGCGAGCGCGGCGAGTGAGCAGGCGCAGGTGGCCGACAACCGCAGCCAGAAGGTGGATGAGAAGACCGCCGGTGCCCAAGGTTTCGAGTTTCACGCTTACGCTCGCTCGGGCCTGTTGGTCAACAGCAATGGCAACGGTGGGCGCGGCGGCCCCTACATCACGCCAGCCGGTTCGGTGGGCGGGGCTGTCGGTCGTCTTGGCAACGAGGATGACACCTACATGGAGGCCAACCTGCTGAAAACCCAGACCTTCGAGGATGGCAGCTGGGCCCGCTACAAGCTGATGCTGGCTGACGGGGTGGAGACCAGCAACGACTGGACCGCCAGCGATTCGAGCCTCAATACCCGTCAGGTGTTTGCCGAGATCGGCAATCTGGCGAGCTTCGACGGCCCCTTCAAGAATGCGGTGCTGTGGGCGGGTAAGCGCTTTGATCGGGACAACTTCGACATCCACTGGCTCGATTCCGACGTGGTGTTCCTGGCCGGTACCGGCGGCGGTGTCTACGACGTGCAGCTGGCCGATAGCTGGAAGGCCAACTTCTCCCTCTATGGCCGCGATTACGGCGACATCAGCGCCAGCGGTCTTTCCGATATCGAGAGCTACATCCTCACCATGAACAACCGCGTCGGCAACTGGCAATGGATGGTGAACGGTCTCTCGGCCAAGGACAATGATGCCCGCATCAATGACAAGGGGGCGGGCAGCGAGGCGGCGGACAAGGGGGCACACACCCTGCTGGCCTACCACGGCGAGAGCTTCTTTGGCATCAACCCCGGTTTTGCCAAGGCGGCGGTGCTGTACGGTCATGGGCTGGGGGCCGAGGTCAAGGGGCTGGGCTCTGACAGCGAGCTGTTGCCGGACGCCGATGCAGTGCGGGTCGCCGTGTTTGGCGCCACCGATCTCAACTCGCGCTGGCGTTTTGCCCCGGCCCTGCTAGCCGAGCAGAGTCAGGATCGCTACGTGAAAGGGGACGAGTACCGCTGGCTCACCTTCAATACCCGGGTGGCGCAGGTGCTGAGCCAGAACGTCGAGCTGGTCTACGAGGCGGCCTGGCAGTACATGGATCTCGACCCCAAGGGTTACAAGGGACGCCAGGCGGTGAACGGCAACTTCACCAAGCTCACCTTCGCCCCCACCTTCAAGGCGCAGACCGCCGGTTTCTTCGAACGTCCCGAGCTGCGGGTGTTCGCCAGCTGGATGGACTGGTCCTCCGAGCTCGACAACTACGCCAGCGACGATGCCATGGGCCAGAGCAACTTCACCGCCGGTGGCGAGTGGAACTTTGGCTTACAGATGGAAACCTGGTTCTAGTTCGTTATCCCGATCACAAAAATGGCAGCCGGTGCCGAGATCTGTTGGTTGGCTAAAACGGTTTAGCTGATAATGCCAGCCAACAGAACAGAGTTCGGGTTTGACCGTGGATCCGATGCAGCAGTGGAGTAGCAAGGTGACGAATCGAGTGTGGGTAATGGGGGATGCGGTGGTGGACTTGATCCCGGAAGGGGCGTTGAACTACCTCAAGTGTCCGGGTGGTGCGCCCGCCAATGTGGCGGTTGGTGTGGCACGGCTGGGTGGCGATGCGGCCTTTATCGGCCGGGTTGGTGCTGACCCGTTCGGCCGCTTTATGGCCGACACCCTGAGCGGGGAGGGGGTGGATATCGGTGCGCTACGGCTCGATCCTGACCATCGCACCTCTACCGTGCTGGTGGCACTGGATGATGAGGGGGAGCGCAGCTTCACCTTTATGGTGCGCCCCAGTGCCGACCAGTTCCTCACCCCAGATGAGTTGCCCCACTTCGATGCCGGTCAGTGGTTGCTGACCTGCTCCATCGCGCTCGCCAACGAGCCGGTGCGCACCAGCTGCCTGCAGGCCATGGCGGACATCAAGGCGGCAGGCGGGCGGGTCTGCTTCGACCCCAACCTGCGCCCCGAGGTGTGGGGCAACCCGGCCGAGATGCTGCCGCTGGTGCGTCAGGCAATTACACAGGCGGATGTGGTCAAGCTCTCCATCGAGGAGCTGCAACTGCTGAGTGGCGAGGATGAACTGGCCGCCGGGCTCGCCACTCTCTCTGGCCCGGCGCTGGTGCTGGTGACCAGAGGGGCGGCCGGGGTGGTGGCTCGCCTTGATGGCGAGTTGCTGGAGTGGGTGGGGCAGAAAGTAACGCCCATCGACACCACGGGGGCGGGGGATGCCTTCGTCGCCGGTCTGCTGGCGGCGCTGGCCGGGCGCTCGTCGCTGCCGACTCTGGCCGAGCTACCCGCCATCCTGGCTCAGGCCCACGGTTGCGGGGCGCTCGCCACCACCGCCAAGGGGGCGATGACGGCGCTGCCGACCCGCTCCGAACTGGATGCCTTTTTGCGATCAAGCGCAAGCGGCTGTTGAGCTGAGGCTAGAAGCTCGGCTCGACAGCCCCTACTCTCATGTGACAAGGGCCCGCCAGCGTGGCGGGTCATAAGAGGAAGAATATGAATATCAGTGCGATAGCCAAGGATCTGGTGCCCCTGCTCGGGGGCAAGGAGAATATCGTCAGCGCAGCCCACTGCGCCACCCGGCTGCGGTTGGTGCTGGCCGATGACAGCAAGGTAAACAAGGCCGCCATCGACAAGCTGGAGGGGGTCAAGGGGTGCTTTAGCAACGCGGGCCAAATTCAGGTGATCTTCGGCACCGGTCTGGTCAACAAGGTCTATGCGGAGTTCGTGGCGCTGACCGGTACCGGCACCGCCAGCAAGGCGGAGCTGACCGACATGGCGGCGGCCAAGCTCAACGTGGCCCAGCGGTTGGCGCGAACCCTCTCCAACATCTTCGTGCCGATCATTCCGGCCATCGTCGCCTCGGGCCTGCTGATGGGGCTGCTCGGCATGGTGCGCACCTACGGTTGGGTCAATGCCGACAGCGCCCTGTTTGTGATGCTCGACATGTTCAGCTCGGCGGCCTTTATCATATTGCCGATCCTCATCGGCTTTACGGCGGCGCGGGAGTTTGGCGGCAATCCGTACCTCGGGGCGACCCTCGGCGGCATCCTCACCCACCCGGCGCTGACCAACGCCTGGGGCGTGGCCGGTGGTTTCAAGACCATGGACTTCTTCGGGCTGGATGTGGCGATGATCGGCTATCAGGGCACCGTCTTCCCGGTGCTGCTGGCGGTCTGGTTTATGTCCCATCTGGAGAAACAGCTGCGCAAGCGCATTCCGGATGCGCTGGATCTGATCCTCACGCCGTTTCTCACCGTCATCATCACCGGCTTTGTAGCGCTGCTTTTTATCGGCCCGGCGGGTCGGGTGCTGGGGGATGGCATCTCGTTCGGTCTGAGCGCCCTCTATGAGCAGGCGGGCTGGCTGGCGGGGCTGGTATTTGGCGGCACTTACTCGCTGATCGTCATCACCGGCATCCATCATAGCTTCCACGCCATCGAGGCGGGGTTGTTGGCCAATCCGCAAATTGGCGTCAATTTCCTGCTGCCCATCTGGGCCATGGCCAACGTGGCACAGGGTGGGGCTTGCCTCGCGGTCTACTTCAAGACCCGCGACGTGAAGATCAAGGCGATTACCGTGCCGGCTGCCATGTCCTGCCTGCTGGGTATCACGGAAGCGGCGATCTTCGGGGTGAACCTGCGTTACATCAAACCCTTCCTCGCCGGTCTGTTTGGCGGGGCCTGCGGCGGTGCCTACGTGGTGGCGGCCAAGGTGGGGATGACGGCGGTGGGGCTGACCGGTATTCCCGGCATGGCCATCGTCCAGCCCATGAGCCTTATTCATTACATCATCGGGCTGGTGATCGCCTTTGGCGCCGCTTTCGCCGCTTCCTACCTGCTCAAGTACAAGGTGGAGTGATGAAGGAAAGCGATCTTCTCAACCAGATTGTCCGGTCGCTGCTGGCCGGACAGCTCAAGGCGGCGGCCGATCCCCATCGGCCCCGCTGGCATCTGGCAGCCCCGGTGGGGCTGCTTAACGATCCCAACGGTTTTATCGAGCACGACGGGCGCTACCACCTCTTCTACCAGTGGAATCCGCTCGGCTGCGAGCACCGCAACAAGGGCTGGGGCCATGTCACCTCCACCGATCTGCTGCATTGGCAGCACGAGCCGGTGGCGCTGTTGCCCACCGAAGCCTATGAGAGCCACGGCTGCTATTCGGGCTCGGCGGTGAGCGACGAGCAGGGGCGCCTGACTCTTATCTACACCGGCAATGTCAAATACCCGGATGGCAGTCGTACCGCTTATCAGTGTCTGGCCCGCGCCGACGGTGAGGCCGGTTTTGCCAAGCTGGGGCCTGTGCTGGATCTGCCCGCAGGCTACAGCGGCCATGTGCGCGATCCCAAGGTGTGGCACGACGGCCAGCAGTGGCTGATGGTGCTGGGGGCTCGCACTCTGGGCGACAAGGGGGAAGTGCTGCTCTATCGCGGCGAAACCCTGCAAAGCTGGCAGTGGGTGGGTCCCATCGCCGGTAGCGGGCGAGGGGGGCTGGGTGAGTTTGGCTATATGTGGGAGTGCCCGGATCTCTTCCCGCTGGTCGATCGCCATGTGCTGATCAGCTGCCCGCAGGGGATTGCCCCGGTGGGCGAGGATTATCGCAACCTCTACCAGTGCGGCTGGCTGGCGGGAGATTTCGACGGCGAGCGCTTCGAGCACGGGGCTTTCCACGAGCTGGACCGGGGCTTTGAGTTCTATGCCCCCCAGACCACTCTGGATAGCCAGGGTCGGCGCTTGCTGTTTGGCTGGCTGGGTCTGCCGGAGGCGAACGAGATGAGCCAGCCCACCATCCCCTATGGCTGGATCCACCAGATGAGCTGCCCGCGGGAGCTGTTCTGGCAGGATGAGTGGCTCTGCCAGCGGCCGGTGGCGGAGCTGGCGGCATTGAAGGGAGAGCAGACCCGCTTCGAGGGGACGCTTGGCGAGTTTCCGGGGCTGGCCATCGACTCGGCCTGGCTCGATATGGGGCTCTGCGGTGAGGGGAGTCTCTGGTTCGGCGCCGTGGCCGAGCTGGTGTGGCAGCCGGGGCGCATCACCTTGCGGCGCCAGAACTGGCAGAGCGGGGCGTGGGAGACTCGCAGCAGCCCATGGGCTGGCGGGCGGATCACCGTGCTGTGCGATCGCTCCAGTCTGGAGTGTTTCATCGATGAGGGTCGCCACACCCTGTCGGCGCGCTACTTCCCCGGGGAGAAGCCGCAACTTTCATCAGGTAACGGCGATGATGGCTGCAAAATTTGCCTCAATCACTGGCCGCTGTCGGCGTGCTTAGTACAATAGCCCGGTTCTAGTCAGCCGGGAGGCCAGGTGGAGAAGAAGAAACGGATCACGATTGCCCAGATCGCCGAACTGGCGGGGGTGTCCAAGGCGACCGCCAGTCTGGTGCTCAACGGGAAGAGTGCGGAGTACCGGATTGCCGACGATACCCGCAAGCGCATTCAGGCGGTGGCGGAGGAGTGTCACTACCTGCCGAGCTTTCATGCCCGCTCCCTGCGCGAGACCCGCAGCTACACCTGGGGGCTGGTGATCCCCGATCTCACCAACTTCGGTTTTGCCCGCATTGCCCGTGCCCTCGAGGCGCACTGCCGGGAGGCGGGCATCCAGCTGCTGATCGCCTGCTCCGAGGATGATCCCGCCCTCGAGCAGCGGGTGGTGGATAACCTCATCAGCCGCCAGGTGGATGGGCTGATTGTCGCCTCCAGCGGCCACAGCGATGACATCTATGCCCGCATTCACGACCGCCTGCCGGTGGTGCAGCTCGACCGCCATATTGGCGAGTCGCGCCTGCCCATGGTGATCTCCGATGCCTGCAAGGCCACCGCCGAGCTGGTGCGGGACATGGCCAGCGAGTGCGGCGAGGAGATCTACTACTTCGGCGGCCTGCTGGATCTCTCCCCCAGTCGTCACCGGCTGGCGGGCTATGAGCTGGGGCTCCATCGCGCCGGTTTTGAAGCCGATGTAGCCCGGGTGCGTCATCGCGACTATCAGCCGAGCTCCGGTTATCAGCTGATGGCCGAGCTGGTGGCCGAGCTGGGAGCGCCTCCCAGGGGGCTCTTTACCGCCTCTTTTACACTGCTGGAAGGGGTACTGCGCTACCTCAATGAGGCGGGGCTGATGGAGACAGGGATGCGCCTGTGTACCTTCGATGATCATGACCTGCTCGACTGCATTCCCATGCGCATCGACTCGGTGGCGCAGGATTGTCCGGCGCTGGCTCTCGCCGCTTTCGAGCTGATGCAGCAACTGATTGCGGGCAATCCCCCGGCGCAGACTGCCCAGGTGATCACCCCCAGGGTGCGCTGGCGCAGCCGCCGCTAGCCACTCTTCGCCCATCCCATATGAGAAAGCCCCGCCATTGCTGGCGGGGCTTTTTGCTGCGGGCGGATGGTTCGTTCCTCTGACCAACGGCTCAATCGGTGGTACTGGTGCGCCAGAACACCTGCTTGATATGAGGGTGGATGGCCAGCTTTTGCATCAGGGCATCCAGCTCGTCGCCATCGATGGAGGTAGCCAGCAGCACCGCCGAGATCTCCAGATCCCCCGCGCCAAACGGCTCGATATCGAGTTCGCTCAAGGGGTAGTTGGCCTGCTCCAGCATCTCTTCCAGCCAGTGCAGCACCTCTTTTTGATGCTCGCGCGGGGTCAGGGCCGTCACCTTGTAGGTCACTTCGGTATCCAGATTGTCCACCGGGCGACGGTTGATCTGATTGACCAGCGGTCGCAGCAGAGTGTTGGCGGCCAGCACGAACAGGGCGCCCAGAATTGCCTCCATGGCCAGTCCTGCACCACAGGCGGCGCCGACGGCGGCCACTCCCCAGAGAGTGGCGGCGGTGTTGATGCCGCGGATATTGCCCGATTCGCGCATGATGACGCCAGCGCCGAGAAAGCCGATGCCGGAGACGATATAGGCCACCACATGGACCACGTTGTAGTTGCCGCCGTGCAGGTCATAGATGCGCTGGGCCAGACTGACGAACAGGGCGGCCCCCACGGCGACCAGCACGTTGGTGCGCAGGCCCGCGGTACGTTGGCGGTATTGGCGCTCCAGCCCGACCAGACTGCCAAGCACAAAGGCGAGCAACAGGCTGGCCAGGGTGTCGAGCAGGGAGATCATGTCAATTTGTTGCCACATCTTCATGGCGTACTCCTTCTGATAAGCGCTGGCTTGGCGCAATCCATGATGAAACGCCGGGAGGCGGATGGATCAGGAGATGATTGCGCGGATGGCCAGCAGAAAAACAAAAACGCGGCGTCCCGGGGCGCGAGCATCATCAGATGCCCTGACGCTCGGAGAGGACGCAACAAGCGGGGCCAGCGTGGCTGGCCCCTTTCACAGTGGTTAACGCAGGTGTGCGGTCAGTTGAGTTCGGGAGCGCAGTCGATGCGCGGGCGCAGTTGCCAGCGTACCGGATGTGCTAATCCGACCTGATGAACGAACTGCACCAGATAGCGTCGCTGGGGCGGGGTGCACTGCAGGTTGAGCACCAGCTCACGCCCGCCGCCGCGACCCGGCTTCATTGATTGCATCGGTTGCAGCCCGGCCGGTTGCAACGTGTGGTTCACCATATCCAGCACCTGCTCCATATCGGCGCGATCCTCACAGCGGATCTGCAGCCGGTAGTGGTGCTGACGCTGTTTGCCGCCCAGCCAGCGTGGCAGCATGCCACGGCCGAGCCGGCTCAACAGGGGGTGAGCCTGGGTAGCAACAGAACCTGTTGCGACCGCGCGATCCGCAGCCGGTTTGATTGAGATAAAACGCATAGCAGCCTCCTTGTGGGAAGCAGAAACTATGCAGGCATGGCGACCGTGGCGATTGGCCTCTGGTTGCCAGACGTCAAGTGTAAAAAGGGAGAAGAGGGGAGTGGATTTCCGCTTCTCGCAGGGTTGCGAGTTGCGGCAGAGAAAGACCTGCGGCTAGCTCGCGACCTTGGTACCGACGATGAGGGTCGGTCTACAACTGTCACTTGATGAGTTGCCCACTGATGGTCTCCGCTGTGTTAAGAACGGCAAAATGGTACTCATCCAGAGCGGTGAGGTAAAGCCTTATCGACCTTCCAGCAACATTTAGATACAAGTTTGTCAATAACGGGGCCGACTGGCTACCTCCATAAGCATCAGGGAGCGACGATAGCCATCGCCGCGCGATGACGCCCCGCTAGCAGGACCGCCCCTGTCTTGCGCGACCTGTTACTTCAGCCCCAGGCGCTTGAGGAGCATGGCGGCCGGACAGAAACCGGTGAATGCGCTCTGGATCAGGTTGACCCCGACAAAGGCACTCAACCAGACAAAGCCCGGATGAACCCAGCTGGTAAGGATCAGCGAGAGCAGCAACATGCAACCCGCGACGATTCTGACTCCGTTATCTACAGTCATGGTCTTTCTCCTCATCTACTTTAGATGTTGCTAATTTAGTGTTGTTTTATACAATAGAACAAATATCAGCAATTGCTAATTTACTCTTATGAGCCAATTCGACGAGATGAACAGACATGCGACAGCCGCCGCCTCCCTGCTCAAGGCGTTGGCTCATCCCGAACGCCTGATGGTGCTCTGCCAGCTGGTGGAGGGGGAGAAGGGGGTCGGGGAGCTGCTGGCCCATAGCCAACTTGGGCAGTCGGCCTTCTCCCAGCAACTTTCGGTATTGAAGCGCTACGGCCTTATCCGTTCGCGCAAGGTCTCCCAGCAGATCTACTACTCGCTGGTGAGCGAGGCGGCCGCCGATGTGTTGGGGGCGCTGCAAACCCATTTTTGTCACTCGGAAAATAAGGAATCTTGATGATGGAAAGCCAATGGCTGCTCTCTTTGGGCGGCGGCATGCTGGCGGGGCTGTCGGCCCTGATCCTGATGTTGTTCAACGGCCGGGTGGCCGGGATCAGCGGCATTCTGGCCGGTGCGCTGCAACACCGTGCGCCGTGGCGGGTGCTATTTCTGCTGGGGCTCGGGGCGGGCGCCTGGTTGGCGCTGACTCTGGGTTGGGCCCGCATGCCCGCATTCACCACGCTGCCCGGCTGGCCCGTTGTGCTACTGGCCGGTCTGCTGGTCGGGGTCGGTACCCGTCTTGGCAATGGCTGCACCAGCGGCCACGGCATCTGTGGCATGGGGCGGCTCTCCCTGCGCTCCATCGTCGCCACCCTCACCTTTATGGCGGCAGGCTTTATCACCGTCTTCGTCACTCATCATCTGCTGTAAGGGGCTGATCGCCATGAAGTTGCTGACAAGTTTGTTTGCGGGTGTGTTGTTCGGACTGGGGATGGCCATCTCCGGCATGATGGATCCCGCCCGGGTCACCGGTTTTCTCGATCTAGCCGGGGCCTGGGATCCCAGCCTTGCCTTCGTGATGGGGGGCGCCCTGCTGGTCTTTATGCCGGGTTATTTTCTGCTGGTGAAACCCCGTCGCCAGAGTGTGCTGGGGGAGCCCATCGCCGCCGTACCAGCCCCTCAGCTGGAGCGCAGGCTGATCGGCGGGGCCGCGCTGTTTGGTATCGGCTGGGGATTGGTCGGTATCTGCCCAGGGCCTGCTCTGAGTCTCATTTCCAGCGGGCAGCCCATGATAATGTTGTTTATAGCGGCCATGGTGGCCGGGATCTTGCTGTTTGACAGAGGGCTGGCCAGGGTGCTGACCAAGGCGCCAGCTCGGGGAGTGGATAAGGTGCGCCAGTCCCATACCGCCTGATCCCGTGAAGTGACAGATTACGCCAGGGAAGGAGAGTAATGATGGAAAAGATCCGGTTGCTGGGGATCACCTTGTTGGTGATGACATCGCAGGCCATGACATCCCCCCGGGCCTTTGCCGCGGACGGGGAGCCAGAGCCCTTGTTGACAGTGGTGCCACAGCCGGTGACCGACTGGCTGACGCTGGATGGCACCGTCAGTGCCATCAATCAGGGGACGGTGGCGGCCCAGACCAGCGGCCGGGTCTCCCGCATGCTGGTGGATGTGAACGATCAGGTGCAGGCGGGGCAACCGCTGCTGGAGATCAGCGGCAAAGAGCAGTTTGCCGCCGTCACGGGGGCCGAGGCGCGGCTGGCGCGGGCGCAGGCCCAGCAAGTGGAAGCCGAGCGCCAGCTCGCCCGCTTTCAGGCGCTGATTGCCAAGGGGGTGATCACCCGCGCCCAGCTCGATAATGCCCAGGCGACGGATCGCGCCGCCCGCGCCGAGGTGAACGCTGCCGATGCGGCTCTCACTCAAGCCCGCGAGGCCTACGGTTATACCCGCATTCTGGCTCCCTATGCAGGGGTAGTGACCAAACGGCTGGTGGAGTTGGGGGAGACTGTCGCCCCCGGTACCCCGCTGCTCTCCGGCTTCTCTCTCGACACCTTGCGGGTGGAGGTGGAGTTGCCCCAATCCGCCCTGACGCTGGCTCGTGAGCCTGCGGATGTGCAGGTGCTGCTGCCGGATGGCAAGCTTGTTACCCCGGTCAAACTGACCCGCTTCAATTATGCCGACAGCCAGAGCCACGCCTTCAGGTTGCGCCTCGACTTGCCGCCGCAAACCGCCGGGGTATTGCCCGGCATGTGGCTCAAGGTGCAGCTCAAGCAGGGTGAACGTCAGGTGTTGCAGGTGCCGGATCGCGCCCTGCTGCGGCAAGGGGAATTCAATGGCGTCTATCTGCAGCAGCCCGCTGGCTGGGCCCTGACGCCGGTGCGGGTCGGCCATTGCGTCGAGGGACAGTGCGAGATCCTGGCCGGCCTGCAAGCCGGTGACAAGTTGGCCCCCGATGCCTGGGCGCAGCAGCAGGAGGTGGCCCATGAGTAGCGAGCTGAACGGCAACAAGGAGAGGCTGGGGCCTGCCGGTCGGCTGGCTGCGCTGTTTCAGGGCTCGGCCATCACGCCGCTGCTGGCGCTGGTGGGGCTGTTGCTCGGTCTGTTTGCAGTGCTGGTGACCCCCAAGGAGGAGGAGCCGCAGATCGATGTCACCTTCGCCGATGTCTATATTCCCTTCCCGGGAGCCAGCCCGGCTGAAGTGGCCTCTCTCGTTACCACCCCTGCCGAGCAGGTGGTCTCCCAGATAAAGGGCATTGATACCCTCTACTCTTTTTCCCAACCCGATGGCGCCCTGCTGGTGGTGGTGTTCAAGGTAGGGGTGAGCCGCGAGCAGGCCATCGTCGATCTCAACAACCAGCTCGAGTCCAACCGCGATTGGCTGCCACAGGGGATCGGGGTCGGTCAGCCACTGGTAAAACCCCGGGGGATCGATGATGTCCCTATCGTCAGTTTGACCTTATGGAGCAAAGAGGGGAGCAAGCAACTGGGGGCTCCCGAGCTGACCCGGGTCGCCCATGAGCTGGAGACCGAACTCAAGCGCATTCCCGGTACCCGCGATATTTACACGCTGGGCAGCCAGAGTGCCGTGTTGCGGGTGATGCCGGATCCGGCGGCCCTCAGCGCCCACGGCATCAGCTGGGGCGAACTGAGCCAGCGACTGGCGGCCGCCAATCAGGTAGGCACGACACAGGCTATCGAGCAGAACAACAGTGAGATTAAAGTGCAGGTGGGGCAGTTCCTGCAAAGTGAGCAGGAGGCTAGAGAACTGGTAGTGGGGCTGCACGACGGCAAGCCGGTCTATCTGGGGGATGTGGCCAGGGTCTCTCTGGGTCAGGATACCCCGACCAAGCGCAGCTGGATGGGGCTGGGACAGGCCAGTTATCCGGCGGTGACCCTGGCCATCGGCAAGCAGCCGGGCCAGAATGCGGTCGATGTGGCCAAGCGGGTGGAGGTGCGGGTCGAAAGTTTGCAGAACCGACTGATCCCTGCCGGGGTCGAGGTGACGGTGACCCGGGACTACGGCGTTACCGCCGAGACCAAATCCAACACCCTGCTCGGCAAGCTGATTTTTGCCACCACGGCGGTGGTGCTGCTGGTACTGGTGAGCATGGGTTGGCGCGAGGCGTTGGTAGTTGGCGTTGCCATCGTCATCACCCTGGCGCTGACTCTCTTCGCCAGCTGGGCCTGGGGCTTTACCCTCAACCGGGTGTCGCTGTTTGCGCTGATCTTCTCCATCGGCATTCTGGTGGATGACGCCATCGTGGTGGTGGAGAACATCCACCGCCATCGCGGTTTGGGCAAGGGGTCGCTCAAGGAGCTTATTCCGGGGGCGGTAGACGAGGTGGGGGGGCCGACCATACTGGCGACCCTGACCGTCATCGCGGCCCTGCTGCCGATGGCCTTTGTCAGCGGGCTGATGGGCCCTTACATGAGCCCCATTCCCATCAATGCCAGCATGGGGATGCTCATCTCCCTGCTGGTGGCCTTTATCTTCTCCCCCTGGCTGGCGAGCCATTTGCTCAAGGGCGAGGTGCACGGTGCCCACGGCGAGGCCAAGGCTGGTCTCTTTCACCGGCTGATGACCCCTTTCCTGATTGGTGATGGCGCCAAGCGTGCCAGACGCAAGCTCTGGCTGGTGGTGTTGCTGCTGGTCGGGGCCGCCACCGCCATGCCGGTGGTGCAGTGGGTGGTGCTCAAGATGCTCCCCTTTGACAACAAGTCGGAATTTCAGCTGGTGCTCGATATGCCGGAGGGGGCGACCCTGGAGCAGACCGAGCGCACCCTGCTGGCGGTCGGGCGGGAGCTTGCCAAGGTGGAGGAGGTGAAGGATTACCAGATCTACGCCGGCACCGCCGCCCCCATCAATTTCAACGGGCTGGTGCGCCACTACTTTATCCGCAGCGGCGCCAACGTGGGGGATATTCAGGTCAATCTGGTGGACAAGCATGAGCGGGATCGCAGCAGTCATCAGATTGCCCAGTCGGTTCGGGCACAGCTGCAGGCCATCGCCAGTGCGGCAGGGGGCAACCTGAAAGTCGTTGAGGTGCCGCCCGGCCCGCCGGTCTGGTCTCCCATCGTTGCCGAGATCTATGGCCCGACTCAGGCCGCCCGCGAAGCGGCCGCTCGCGCCGTACAGGCCCGTTTTGTGGCCACGGCGGATCTGGTGGATGTGGATATCTATCTGACCGACCCGCAGCCCAAGTGGCGGCTGGTGGTGGATCGCAGCAAGGCGGCCCTGCTCGGGGTCGATCTCGGGGATCTGGTGAACACCCTCAATGGCGGGGTGGGTTATCAGGATGCCAGCTGGCTGCAGGGTCACGGCGCCAAGTATCCGGTGCCGATCCGCATCGAACTGGCTCCCGGTGACAAACGGGATCTGGCGGGCGTACTGGCCCTCAAGGTGCGCAGCCAGAGCGGCCAGTTGGTGCGGGTCTCCGAGCTGGTGAGTCGCCGTGATGAGGTGGCCCCCAGCTATATCATGCACAAGAACATGCAGCCCATGGTGATGGTGGTGGCCGACATGGGTGGCCATACCGACAGCCCGCTCTACGGCATGTTTGCCGCCGGTGCCGACATCGATCTGCCCCAGTATTACGTGCAGCAGCCCGACAAGCTGGGGGAGGTGGCGCTGTTGTGGGACGGGGAGTGGAAGATCACCTACGAGACCTTCCGCGACATGGGGATTGCCTACGGAGTGGGAATGATCCTCATCTACCTGCTGGTGGTGGCCCAGTTCCGCTCCTATCTGGTGCCACTCATCATCATGGCTCCCATTCCGCTCACCATCATAGGGGTGATGCCGGGCCACGCCCTGCTGGGAGCCCAGTTTACCGCTACCTCGATGATCGGGATGATCGCCCTGGCCGGGATCATCGTACGCAACAGCATCCTGCTGGTGGACTTTATCGAGCAGCAGCGCAGCGCCGGAGTGGCGTTCGAGCAGGCGGTGATCGAAGCGGCGCAGGTGCGGGCCAAACCCATCATGCTGACGGCGTTGGCGGCGATGATCGGAGCCCTGTTTATCCTCGATGATCCCATCTTCAACGGACTGGCCATCAGCCTGATTTTCGGGATCCTGGTCTCCACTTTGCTCACCCTGGTGGTGATACCCTTGCTCTATTATGCCCTGCTCTCCCGACGCTCATGACGGGAGTCACTAGCGAAAGGATGCGCGATGAAGAGAGGTTGGTTGTGGTGGGGAAGTGGCGCTGTGGTAGCGGCTGCTGCTGTGGCATGGTGGTGGCGACCGCAGCCGACGCCGATCAGGCTGGCTGAGGTCGGGCGGGGGGATGTACTGGTCACTGTGGTCAACACCCGGGCCGGCACCATCAAGTCGTGTCAGCGGGCCGGACTCAGTCTGCCCGGTGGCGGTGTGGTGGAGCAGATCGCCGTCAAGGCCGGGGAGCGGGTAGCCCGGGGAGATCTGCTGCTGACCCTCTGGAGTGACGATATTCACGCCGATCTCGCCCGTGCCCGTGCCCAGCAGGCCCTTGGCAAGACCCAGCGCGAGGAGCGTTGCAGCGAGGCGGCCTACTACGAGCGGGAGGCCAATCGGCTGGCCACTTTGCTGGCCAAAAACCTCACCTCTCGCACCCTCGCCGAGCAGGCCCAGAATCTGGCCGATACCCGCCGCTATGTCTGTCAGGCATCCCGCCAGCAGGAGCGGGTTGACGAGGCGCAGGTCGCCCAGGTGGAGGCTCGCTTGAGCGAGCGTCGCTTGCTGGCGCCGTTTGCCGGAGTGGTGGCGGAGGTCAACAGCAAGTTGGGCGAATACATGACTCCCTCCCCGCCCGGAGTGGCCATGCCTCCGGTGATCGATCTTATCGACGATAACTGTCTGTATGTCTCAGCCCCCATCGATGAGGTGGATGCCGCCCGCCTCAAGGTGGGCCAGTCTGCCCGGGTACTGCTCGATGCCATGCCCGGGCGCGATTTTGCCGCCACCGTCACCCGCATCGCCCCCTATGTGAAGGAGCTGGAGAAGCAGGCCCGCACCGTGGAGGTGGAGGCGGCGCTCACTGCCCTGCCCACCGATGTCCCCCTGCTTATTGGCTACAGCGCTGACCTTGAGGTCGAGGTGACCCGCGCCACCGATGTGCTGCGGGTAGCGGCCAGCAGCCGGGCCGACGATGGCAGCGTGCTGCGGCTGGAAGGGGATAAGCTGGTGCGGGTGGTGCCCCGTTGGGGCGTGGAGAACTGGAACTGGATTGAGGTGGCCGAGGGGCTCGCTGCCGGTGATCGGCTGGCAGCCCAGCCCGGACAGATTGTCGGGGAGGGCCCTTTCAGCGCCGCCACGGAGCAGCCGGATGAGTGATCTCATTCGCCTTGATGCCGTCAGCCGTCGTTTCACTCTGGGGGGGAGCGAGGTGGCCGCCCTCGATCGCGTCTCTCTGCGGGTTGCCGAGGGGGAGTATCTGGCGGTGATGGGCCCCTCGGGCTCCGGCAAATCGACCCTGCTCAATGTGTTGGGGCTGCTGGATCGGCCAGACGAGGGGCGCTACTGGCTGGGTGGGGAGGACACCGCCACCCTGTCAGAACCCGCATTGGCCCAGCTGCGCGGCCATCGCATCGGTTTCGTGTTCCAGTCGTTTCACCTTATCTCCCGCCTCACTGCCCGTGAAAACGTCGAGCTGCCGCTGATGCTGTGCGGGATCGCCCCCGCCGAGCGCCATCGCCGAAGCCAGCAGTTGCTGGGGGAGCTGGGGCTGGAGAACCGGGCCGGACACCGCCCTGCCGAGCTTTCCGGCGGTCAGCGTCAGCGGGTAGCCATCGCCCGGGCCATGGCAATGGCGCCGCGACTGATTCTGGCCGACGAGCCCACCGGCAATCTCGACTCCCGCTCCGGGGAGGAGGTGATTGCCCTGCTGGAGGGGCTCAACCGGGAGCAGGGGATCACGCTGGTGGTGGTGACCCATGATCCGCGCCTCGGTGAGCGGGCGGGCAGGCGGATCCTGATGAACGATGGCCGCATCAACATTGATAGCGGCGGTGGCTGAATGCGGCGCCCCGATGTGATCCGCTTTGCCGCCGTGGCGTTATTGCGTCAGCGTTCACGGGCGCTGGTCTTGATCCTGGCGGTGAGTCTGAGCGTCACCTCGGTGCTGCTGCTCACCGCGCTGGGGGAGGGGGCGAGGCGCTATGTGGCGGACCAGTTCAGCTCCCTTGGCAAGGATCTGCTGGTGATGTTCCCGGGCCGCAAGGAGACCACCGGCGGGCTGCCGCCGGTCACTGGCAACAGTCTGCGGCAGATCACTCTCGATGATATGCACTACCTTGGCCAGCATCAGCCAAATGTGCGGCTGGTGCCGCTGGTGATGGGCTTTGCCGAGGCCAAACAGGGGGCGCGGCTGCGCCAGACCATGCTGCTTGGCAGCAGCAACGGGCTGCGCGATACCCACGGGCTGGAGCTGCTCTCCGGCCGCTGGCTGCCGGGGGATCCCGCAGAGGACAGGCCGGCCGTCCTGCTCGGGGCCAAGGTGGCCCGTGAGCTGTTCGGTCAGGTCGATCCGGTCGGCCAGTGGCTGCGTTTTGACAATCGCCGCTTTCGGGTGGTGGGGGTCTTCACCAGCCAGAGCAGCAATCTGGGGATGGATATGGCCGAGGCCGCGCTGATCCCGGTCGGTAGCGCCATGCGGCTGTTCAACACCGAGGGGCTGTTTCGGCTGCTGATCCAGCCGCTGGCGGGACAAGCAGTGCCCCCGCTGGTCAAGCGACTGGAGCAGCTGATGCAGGCGCGCCACGGGGTGCTCGATGTGACTGTGGTGCGCCGCGACGCCATGCTGGCCACCTTCTCCACCATTCTCTCGACCCTCACCCTGGCCGTTGCCGGCATCGGCGCCATCAGCCTGCTGGTCTCCGGCATCATGATGATGAATTTGGCGCTGATCAGCACCCGCCAGCGCACCGGCGAGATCGGCCTGCTCAAGGCGCTGGGGGCCGACAGTCGCCAGATCCGCCAGCTGTTTTTGTGGGAGGCGCTGTTGCTGAGCGGCAGTGGCGCGCTGTTTGGCACTGTGTTGGGCTATGCCCTGGTTGCCCTCGCCGGAGTGATTTGGCCCGGATTTCCGGCGGCGGTCCCTCTGCTCGCTACTTTCTGTACCATACCGGCGGCCCTGCTGACCGGGCTGTTTTTTAGCTGGCTGCCCGCCTCCCGTGCGGCACGGCAAGATCCGGTCAGCAGCCTGCGCAGCGGGCAATGGAGTGGTGGCTGATGCGCGCCGCCGATCTGCTGTTCTGGCTCTGGCGCGCCTTGTTGGCGGGGCGCAGTCGCAGCCTGCTGTCGGCGCTCGGCATTGCCATCGGGATCGCCTCGGTGACCCTGCTCACCGGCATCGGCGAGGGGCTCAGGCTCTATCTGCTCGACAGCTTCTCCCAATTTGGCACCCGGTTGATTGCCGTGACCCCGGGCAAGACCGAAACCGCAGGCGGCCCGCCCGGCATCCTCTCCAGCAGCCGTCCCCTGCTGCTGGAGGATGCCGATGCCCTCGCCAGATTGGCAGGGGTAGAGGCGGCGCTCCCTGTGGTGCAGGGGCAGGGGGAGGTACGCAGCCGCGGGCTCACCCGCAGCACCGCCATTCTGGGCACCGGTCCGGCGGTGCTCTCCGGCTGGCGACTCACCCTGGTGCAGGGGCGTTTTCTGCCCGCGGACGACAGTGCCATGCCCCGCGCCTATGCGGTGCTGGGGGCCAAGGTGGCGGCTGAGCTGTTTCCCGGCGGAGATGCGCCGGGCAGTCTGCTGCGCGCCGGTGATCGCCGTTTTCGGGTGGCCGGGGTGCTGGCCCCCAAAGGGCAATTTCTCGGCTTTGATCTGGATGACATGATCTATCTGCCCGCCGCTCACGCCCAGGCGCTGTTCAATAAGGAGGGGCTGCAGGAGATCGACGTCATCTATCGCGCCGGGCAGGCGGAGGCCGATATCACCGCCCAGATCCGGCGAGTACTGATCGCCCGCCACGGCGCTGAGGATTTCACCCTCACCTCCCAGCAGGACATGCTGACCAGCCTCGACAAGATACTCTCCATCATCAAGCTGGCGGTTGGCGGGCTCGGCATTATCTCGCTGCTGATCGGGGCGGTCGGCATCTTCAGCATCATGAGCATCGCCCAGCAGGAGCGGATCCCCGAAGTGGGCTTGCTGATGGCGCTGGGGTGTCCGCGGCGCCGCATTCTATTGCTGTTCCTGCTCGAAGCCGTGGTGCTGGCGCTGCTGGGCGGAGCCATGGGGCTGGCCCTGCTCGGCGGGCTCAAGCTGCTGCTCACCCTGCTGGCGGCTGGCTTGCCGCTTACCCTCCATCCTCTCTATCTGCTGCTGGCGCTCGGTTGCAGCGCCCTGGTCGGTCTGCTGGCCGGGGTCGCTCCTGCGCTGCGGGCAGTGCGTCTCGACCCAGTAGTTGCCCTGCGCGGTGATTAGGTCGCCCCTTCCGCAAGAGGCGCATTACGCTCGGGTCTGAACAGGGGGGACTAGGCGACCACCTCCGCAACCGACAGGCTGCGCTCAGATCTGAACAGGGGGAAGTAGCGGCGATCCGCCTGACTCATGTGGCCGACTACCAGCTCCTGAATGATGAAGTTGAGCAACTCGTCGTTGCCCAGAGTCCCCGCTTTGGCGGCGTTCAGCAGCTGGCCTGCTTTGTTGAGCAGGCGCTGGTGATCCTGACGGTGGCTGACGAGCTCCCGATAGTCGATCTCCGCCAGCATCTGCTCTTCAAAGGCGAAGTGATGGCGGGCCATGTCGAACAGGCTCTCCAGACTCTCCAGAAACGGGGCCGGATCCTCGTGCTGATCTTTCATCCGCTCCAGCAGCCGGTTGGTCAATACGAAGAGCTGGCGATGCTCGGCATCGATGCGCGGGTGACCGCACTCGTGGCCGGGTTGCCACAGCAGGGCGCCCTGCTCGGGATCAAGGCCTTCGGTATAGAGGCAGACCCGGCCGCGGCCGCGATTCTTCGCCTGATACATGGCCTGATCGGCGTGGTGCATCAGGGTTTTGGCATCCTCCCCGTGCTCGGGATAGAGCGCCAGCCCGATACTGCTGGAGATGAGCAGCTCCTGTCCCTCCAGCTGGAACGGATGGCGCAGCTGCTGGTGCAGCTTGTCGGCCACCGCCAGCACTTCGTCGCCACTCTCCGGCAGCAAGATAACGAACTCGTCGCCCCCCAGCCGTGCCACTAGATCCTGTTTGCGCACGCAGTGGCTCATCCGCTCGGCCACCATATTGAGCAGAATATCCCCGGTCTCATGGCCGAAGGTGTCGTTGATCGGCTTGAAGTGATCGAGATCGATAAACATCAATGCCAGCGGACGGGGCGTCTCCTGCTCCATCAGCTCCTTGAGCCGTTGCTGCAGCAAGCGGCGGTTGGGCAGCCCGGTGAGGGGGTCGTAGAAGGCGAGGCGGAGCATCATCTCCTCTCGCGCTGCCCGCTCGGTGATATCCCGGGTGACCCCGAGGATCGCCTCCGGCTGGGCATTGTGGTTGCCATGGAGGGTGGTGATGGTTTCGGTGGCTACCAGATGGCCATCCTTGTGGCGCAGCTGGGTGCGAATGACCCGGCGGGTCTGGTCATGTTCCCCCCGCTGCCAGGCCTCCAGGGTGGTGGAGATCTCCTCGCGCAGCAGTTGCCTTGAGGCATCCGGCAGCAGCTGTTTGAGGGGCAGGGCAAACAGCTCGGGGGCCTCGTAGCCGCTCAGAGGCGTGATGGCCGGGCTGACGTAGCGAAAGCGCAAGCTGGCTGCATCCATGGTCCAGATTACATCGGCGCTGTTCTCCGCCACGAAGCGGTAGTGTTGCTCGCTCTGGGCCAGTTCACGGGTCAGCCGCTGGCGATCCCGCGCCTCCTGGCGCAGGCGCAGATAGAGGTGCAAGAAGATGCCGAGCAGGGTCATCAGGGTAAAGGTGATGAGCATGGCCACCGCCACGCTCTTGTCGAGCAGCTGCCGTTGCTGGCGCAGCCGCTCCTGCGCCGGGTCGTAGATAAAGCGGTCGAGGTTGGGCAATACCGTGAGCATGCCCGCCTCCAGATAGGTTTTGGCGATCTGCAGCCAGCGCTCCTGCTGCATGTAGCCAGGTTCGATAAGGTCGGGCTGCATCAGCTCTCTGGTTTCGCGCGCCTCGAACTCCAGCTGTTCACGGCCAGCCCCGGTCGGGTACTGCTCCATGATGAGGTTGATCATCTCTTCGGGGTGGTCCATCGCATAGCGCCACCCCTTGAGGCTGGCCTGCTGGAAGGCGTAGACCCGATCCTGTCGGGTGATCAGCTCCCGCTCGGAGGTAAACAGGTTGTCGCCGTAGAAGTCGAAGTCGATGGTGCGCGGACTGAAGACCCGATAGGGGATCCCTTTTTGTTGCAGATAGAAGGGCTCGGTAGTGCTGTAGGCGCTGATGGCATCCACCTTGCCCGCCAGCAGTGCCTCTATCCCCTGTTTGTAGGGAAGGGTGACCCAGTCGCGGCTGCGGGTATGGTGGGAAAGGTAGGTCAACAGCTCGTTGGAGCCAGGCTCCAGCATCAGTCGCTTGTTGGCCAGATCGGCCGGGTTGCGAATATCTGGCCTATCCAGCGTGAGCAGAACCAGCGGCGAGTGCTGCAGCAGGGCGGCGAGCACCACCACCGGGCGACCGGCAGCCCGATCCAGCAGCAGATCACTGCCGCTGATGCCAAACTGGGCCTTTCCCGAGATCACCTCGCTGACCACATCGGTGCGGGAGTCCGCTTCGCGCAGGGTGACATGCAGACCTGCCTCCCGATAAAACCCTTTGGCGATGGCCGCGTAGTAACCGGCAAACTGGAACTGGTGTTGCCACGGCAACTGGACGATGACCTGCTCGCCGGCTCGCACGGGGGGAGAGGTCAGGGTCGCGATGACCATACCGACCAGCATTGGCATAAACCAGCTGAGGGGCTGGCGGGGGGCTGCGTTCTCCGTCATACAACGTTTCTCTAGGGAGCGATGTCTAGGCTAGATTCAAGCAATTTTGTGTCACCTGCAAGGGGAGAAAAGGCGTTTGCAATAGGGTATAGGGGGGTTGGAAAGTCATTTTTGTGTCGTTCATCACACGGGATGGATACATGCCGTTTTTTTGCAAGTTATGTGACCAATAAGAGAGTCATATGGCCTATCGAAGTGGTCGCATTCTAGCCACTTTTTCCCGTTTTTATCGTTGTCATTGTGGCTTGACTGCATTTTTTCCGTGGTTGCACGTCAAGCTGTGTCGTTATATCAATAGATACTTTTATGGGGCGGTCAGGTGTGACGCAAATGTGTCGCGGCTGCTGCGCACCGGTTAATGTGCAACGGCTCAGTGATGGTACCCCGTCAGTGTTATCATGCTGCCCCCAGTTCCGGATAAGGTCTTTTTATGTCCCGCTTGCGTCTGCTTGTCTCCGAATCTCACGATCCCCTGTTCAATCTGGCCGTTGAGGAGTGCATCTTCCGCCAGATGGACCCCGGCCAGCGGGTGCTGTTCCTCTGGCGCAATGCCAATACCGTGGTGATCGGTCGTGCCCAGAACCCGTGGAAGGAGTGCAATACCCGCCGCATGGAAGAGGACGGGGTGACCCTGGCGCGTCGCAGCAGCGGTGGCGGCGCCGTGTTCCACGACCTTGGCAACAGCTGCTTCACCTTCATGGCGGGCAAGCCGGAGTATGACAAGAGCGTCTCCACCGCCATCGTGCTGGACGGGCTCAAGCAATTGGGGATCGAGGCCTTTGCCTCCGGTCGCAACGATCTGCTGGTGGCCACCCCGGACGGAGAGCGCAAGGTATCGGGGTCGGCCTATCGGGAGACTCTGGATCGCGGGTTCCACCACGGCACCCTGCTGCTGGACGCCGATCTCGGCCGCCTTGCCAACTACCTCAACCCCGACCCCAAGAAGCTGGCGGCCAAGGGGATCACCTCGGTGCGCAGCCGGGTGGCCAATCTGTGCGAACTGCTACCGGGGATCGACCATCAACAGGTGAGCGAGGCGCTGGTCGAGGCTTTCTTCCACCATTACGGCGCGCGAGTTGAGCCCGAGCATATCTCCCCGGAGCAGATGCCGGATCTGCCGGGCTTTGCCGAGACCTTCGCCCGCCAGCGCAGCTGGGAGTGGAACTACGGCCATGCCCCGGCGTTCAGCCATCTGCTGGAGGAGCGGTTCAGCTGGGGCGGGGTGGAGCTGCACTTTGATGTGGAGAAAGGGGTCATCACCCGGGCGCAGCTCTTTAGCGATACTCTGGAGCCGGCCCCGTTTGATCTGCTGGCGGCCGAACTGGCGGGTTGCGGCTATCGACCGGAGGCGGTTTCCGCGCGCCTGCAGCCATGGCTGGCGGCCCTTCCGCAGCAGCAGAGTGAGCTGGCGGAGTTTGCCCGGTGGCTGTTGGCCTCCCTGCGTTGAGGGGGGGCACTGCACTGATGGCGGTCCGTTAGTGAGGGCGCTGTCAGCCAGGATGGGAGCAAGATCACGAAATTTAAAGAGGCGCCTCAAAGGCGCCTTTTTGCCAGCCCTTGTGATGGCTGATACATGACAAAAAGTAGGGTAGGCCATTAGATATTGTCGCTGTCTACCCCGCTGGCACAGGGGTATAACGGCCGCACATTTGCTGTACTAATGGTATAAAAATGAGTGACTTAGTTTATCTGCAAGACGAAAGCGTCAATGCCGTCCATCCCGATTTTTCCGCCCGTTTCGCCACAGTAAAAGCCAACTTTTTCTCGCGCAATCCCGATCTCTGGCCCGTTTTTCGCGAACCCGGATTTGCCACCCTCAACGAATTTCGGGCCCGTGGCCTGGCGCCGGATGCCCGTTTGAATGCCTGGCCTGATGGCCGCGCCCGGCTTGCCGATCTCTGCGAGACCATGCCGGTGCCCGCCACCATGCGCACCCCGGGCGAGCCGATGGCCGAGTTGCTGTTTGCCGCTGCTCTATCGAAGGATTGGGAGAACCCCTCCAGCGTCGAGAACGTCATCACCATGTCGGCGGACCCCGCCATTTACGGTGCCCAGCTGGGCATTCTGGCCAACCCCAATCTGGTCTACTCCGAATACGCCGGGGTCGCCGAGGAGCTGGAGCAGAAGGTGGTGCGCCAGATTGCGCTGCTGGCAGGCTATGACCCCGAGCGGGCCACCGGCATCTTTACCCAGGGGGGGACCTTCTGTAACCTCTACGGCTACCTGCTCGGCATTCGCAAAAGCCTGCCAGAAGCCAAGCACAAGGGGCTCGGCCACTATCAGGATTACCGCATCATCAACTCCCAGGGCGGTCACTACTCCAACATCACCAACCTCTCCCTGCTCGGGGTCGATATCGAGAACAAGACTATCCGCATTCAGGTGGGGGAGAACAACGACATCGATCTCGACCACCTCGAGCGCACCCTGACCGCCTGTTTTGCCCTGAAACACGTGGTGCCCACCATCATGCTCACCATGGGCACCACCGACACCTTCGGGGTGGATCAGGTGAAACCCGTGTTCGAGCTGCGCAATCGCCTCTGCGAGCAGTTCGAGGTGGCGGTCAAGCCCCATATCCACGTCGATGCCGCCATCGGCTGGTCGATGATCTTCTTCCTGGGTTACGACTTTGCCGCCAACCCGCTCGCCATCAACTGCGCCACCCTGGCGGGGATCGAGCGCAACGTGGCGCGCTTTGCCGAGCTCAAATATGCCGACTCCTTCACCGTCGACTTCCAGAAGTGGGGCTATGTGCCCTACACCTCCAGCCTGGTAATGATTAAAGAGCGGGATGACCTCAAGGCGATGGAGAATGACCCGGAGAACTTCTCCTACTTCGAGCGGGACATTCAGGGCCAGACCCACCTGCAATCCACCATCGAGTGCTCCCGCGGCGCGAGCGGCCTGTTCGGTGCCTATGCGGCCCTTAACTATATGGGGGTGGAGGGGTATCGCATCGTGCTGGCCCACTGCCTGCAAAATGCCAACTACTTCCGCTATCGCCTGAGTCAGCTGGGCAACGTCAAGCTGGTGGCGCAGGAGAATCAGGGGCCGAGCGTCGGCTTCAAGATCTACAACCCCGAGTGGGTGAGCGATCCGGAAGCCGAATTCGCCTTCGAGCTGGCCCGCTCAAGCGATCCCGCCTACAAGACGCGGTTGCAGCGCAACACTGACTATCACCGCAGCTTGTTCAAGGGGCGCGGCAAGGTGGGGCTCTACACCAACTGGGTGGAGGCGGTGGCCCACTCCGACTATGACGCCCGCGGCAAGTACTCCTATATCGCCGGAGAGAAGGCGGTCTTTATGAACCCCGCCTGCACCCGCGAGCAGATCGACACCTTTATCGACCATATTCGCGGTTGATGGCACTCTTCCTGACCACTGATAGTGGCCAGGGTGGTTAGGAACCTCGCCAACAGATAAACAGAAGGGCAAGCCGGCTGGCTTGCCCTTCTGTTTTCACGACTGAATCCGAAAGCGGTGGAAAAGGCCGTGCTCAGAGGGCCAGCAGTTGCTCATTCTCGATAATCTCGCACCCGGCGGGCAGTTTCGAGAGGGCGATCATGGCGCGGGCCACCTGCTGGGCCTCGATGGCGCGCCAACGGGCGAGTTTGCCCACCAGCAGCGGCCGAAACAGCGGATAGATAGCTTGAAAGATCTGCTCGGAGCGGCGCGGTGGCTGGCGATCCCCGAGCAGCATGGCGGGGCGCACGATGGCGAGCCGTGGCCAGGATTGGGCCAGCAGGGCCTGCTCCATCTCCCCCTTGGTACGCGGATAGAGAGCCGGGGAAGATGCGTTAGCCCCCATGCTCGAGACCACGATGAGCCGTTGACAACCGTGGCGGCGGGCCAGATCGGCAAAGGCGATCACATAGTCGAGATCGACCCGGCGAAACGCCTCGGCAGAGCCCGCCTCCTTGCGGGTGGTGCCGAGGGCACAGAAGGCGATATCCACCGGGCGGGAGAGGGTGACGCTAGCCAGATCATCAAAATTGACCGGTAGCCAGTGGTGCGCCTCCTTGCCCGGCTTGCGACAGAGCAGGGTCAGTTCATGTTCGGCAGGCAGTTGCTGCACCAGTTCGCGACCGATCAGGCCGCTGGCTCCGGCAATCAGGATCCGGCTCATGGGGATTCTCCCTGTGTCATTCGATGGTGTTGATGCCATAGTGGCTGCTCATCAGCATCAGGCAATTTGCGAGCAGCTGCAATGGTAGGAGATGACACGACATCCCCTGACAGGATAACGGGCAAGATAGATAGTGCGGAGGCTGGATAAAACAAAACCGGCGCGAGGCCGGTTTTGCGGGATATCAGAGCGGGGTATTGAAAGCTGCTGGCAGCGGGAAGTCACCCGTCACTGTGGTCAGCCTGTCGTTGGCGAAGGTGACGGTGAGCTCTTTGCGCTCCTTGTCGCCGTGGCCCGGCTGGAATTCATAGAGGTAGTACCAGGTGTTGGGGTCAAAGCCGTCACGCAGCATGGGGGTCCCCAGCACATAGCTGACCTGCTCGCGGGTCATCCCCTGGCGCAGTTTGTCGACCTGTTTTTGTTCCACATAGTTGCCCTGGGGAATATCGATACGATAGACCAGGCTGCAACCGGAGAGGGTGAGGGCGGTCAAAGCCGCGGCAATCAGGTGTTTCATCCGCATATCGAGTTCAGATCATCCATACAGTCTTTTTGGCTCGGCAAATCATACCGACTCCCTCCACGGAAGTAAAAAGCCATTGATCCATCAGCCAATAAAAAGGGCCGCACTGCGACCCTTTCTGGCAATCCGGCAGCCGTTACATCGCCGCGCGGAAGATGGCGACGATCTCTTCGTGGCTGGCCTGTTTCGGGTTGGTGAAGCCGCAGGCATCTTTCAGGGCGTTGCTGGCCAGGGTATCGAAGTCATCGGCCTTGACGCCGAGCTGCTCCAGACCGGCCGGGATCTTCACATCCAGCGCCAGCTGCTTGATGGCGGCAATGGCAGCGGCGGCGCCCTGTTCGTCGTTCATCGCACTCACGTCCACACCCATGTAGCGGGCGACATCCTTCAGACGAGCCGCGCTCACCTGGACGTTGAACGCCTGAACGTGGGGCAGCAGCACGGCGTTGCAGACACCGTGGGGCAGGTCGTAGAAACCGCCCAGCTGGTGGGCCATGGCGTGCACATAGCCCAGGCTTGCGTTGTTGAAAGCCATGCCGGCCAGGAACTGGGCGTAGGCCATCTGCTCGCGGGCATGCAGGTCATCGCCATGATGAACGGCGGTGCGCAGGTGCTTGGCAATCAGCTCGATGGCCATCACGGCGCTGGCATCGGTCACCGGGGTGGCGATGGTGGAGACATAGGCCTCGATGGCGTGGGTCAGGGCATCCATGCCGGTGGCGGCGGTGAGACCGGCCGGCTTGGCCAGCATCAGCTCGGGGTCGTTGACCGACATCAGCGGGGTAACGTGCTTGTCGATGATGGCCATTTTCACGTGGCGCGCTTCGTCGGTGATGATGCAGAAGCGGGTCATCTCGGAGGCGGTACCGGCGGTGGTGTTGATGGCGATAAGCGGCAGTTGCGGCTTGGCGGAGCGATCCACCCCTTCGTAATCCTTGATGCTGCCACCGTTGGCGGCCACCAGCGCGATGCCCTTGGCGCAGTCGTGGGGCGAGCCGCCACCCAGCGAGATGACACAGTCGCAGCCGTTGGCCTTGATCATGGTCAGACCCGCTTCGACGTTGCTGGTGGTGGGGTTGGGTTTGGTCTCATCGAAAACAGCGCTTTCAATACCATGTTCAGCCAGCAGGGTGGTGAGCTTGGTGACCACGCCGATCTGGTTGAGGATCTTGTCGGTGACGATCAGCGCCTTGCGGTAGCCGTAACCCTTGATATCGGCGGCAGCCTCTTGCAGGCAGCCGGCACCCATCAGGTTGATAGCGGGAATATAGAACTTGAATGTAGCCATGATGGACTTCCTATAGTTAGCCATTAAGTGGTAGTTGAGAGCTAGGCTACCATCTAGAAAGGGATACAAAAGCATCTTGTTTACAACTTTACGGGGTCGATCACGAGTCGTTAATTAAGCGCTGAACCAGGCTTGACCTTCCCGCATCTGACTCGATTTGCAGAAAAACGTTTGTCAATTATTTCATTGAGTTAGCAAACGTTTTGCGCAATGTTTATCACTGTCAATGCGTGGAAGTGTGAGGCGCTTCAAGGAATTGGAAAGCGCTTTCGACCATAGTTGGCGCCTCCCCGAAGAGGGGGGTAAAGGCTTGAAAGTATCATAAAGAATCATCTTAACTTGTGCCCTGACCATGCTGGCAGGGGGCAACCAGGAGTCCAATATGTCTGATGTATTTCACTTGGGTTTGAAGAAAGCGGATCTGCAAGGCGCCACCCTGGCGATCGTCCCCGGTGACCCCGAGCGCGTGAAGCGTATCGCAGAGCTGTTGGATAACCCGGTGCACCTGGCTAGCCATCGTGAATTCACTACCTGGCGCGGCGAGATGGACGGCAAGGCCGTGATCATCTGCTCTACCGGTATCGGTGGCCCGTCCACCTCCATCGCGGTAGAAGAGCTGGCCCAGCTGGGTATCCGCACCTTCCTGCGTATCGGTACCACTGGCGCCATCCAGCCGCACCTGAACGTGGGTGACGTGATCGTGACCACCGGTTCCGTGCGCCTCGACGGTGCCAGCCTGCACTTTGCTCCGATGGAGTTCCCGGCTGTTGCCGACTTCGACTGCACCACTGCGCTGGTGAACACCGCCAAAGAGATGGGCTCCAAGCTGCACATCGGTGTGACTGCCTCCTCTGACACCTTCTACCCGGGTCAGGAGCGTTACGACACCGTATCCGGCCGCGTAGTGAGCCGTTTCCAGGGTTCCATGAAAGAGTGGCAAGCCATGGGCGTGCTGAACTATGAGATGGAGTCCGCAACCCTGCTGACCATGTGCTCCAGCCAGGGCCTGCGTGCCGGTATGGTGGCTGGCGTTATCGTCAACCGTACCCAGCAGGAAATCCCGAACGCCGAGACCATGGCGAAAACCGAATCTGATGCCATCAAGATCGTACTGGGCGCTGCCCGCAAGCTGATCTGATAGCACCACAAAGAGTGGGGGGTGGGGGCCGTTGCGAAAGCACGGCCCCTATCTTTATCCGCCGTTTGTCCCTTTTCTTCTCGCGTCACGCCTTTCTCTATTCCTGCCGCACTCGCGTCTATTGCCATCTACTGACGGCCTCTACTGATTGCTCCTAAAAAGGCGCGGCACAGCGGATCTGCATCGGCTCGCCGCTCATCGGATGAGAAAAATCCAGCTCGCTGGCATGCAGCATCAGCCGCGGCGCCTGTTCGCAGCTGGCTGGCAGCAGGCCACCATAGAGATCGCAGCCGAGGATGGGGTGGCCCAGCAACTGACTGTGGATGCGCAGCTGATGGGTGCGGCCGGTCTCCGGCACCAGTCGTACCCGGGTCAAAGGCACGGTCTGCCCCTGCATCTGCAACTCCAGCCGCTCAATCACCTGATAGCGGGAGCGGGCGGGTTTGCCGCTGGCGGCGCAGATCTTCATCAGCGGAAAGAGGGCCGGATCCTTGGCGATGGGGGCGTCGATAACCCCTTCGTCGTCAATCAGATGACCGCACAGTAGGGCGCTGTAGGCTTTGCTCACCGCCCGCTGGCTGAACTGCTGGCAGAGCAGGGCATTGATGGCCTTGTTTCTGGCGACCACCATGATGCCTGAGGTGCCAAAATCCAGGCGATGCACCAAGGTGCAGCCTGAGAAATCCTGCACCAGTCGATAGTGAACAGAGTCGAGGTTCTGCGGGTTCTTGCCTGACAGACTCAGCAGGCCGCTCGGCTTGTTGATGAGCAGCAGGTGCTCATCTTCGAACAGGATCTCGATGGCGGCACTGCAGGGCGGGGCGATAAAGGTGTCGACGATAACGGACATAGGTGGCACAGGCTGGAAACGGGGTGCGATCATACCCGAACCGGCGCGGCCGGGCGAATGGGTGGTGCGCAGCCTCGGAAAATGAACGGGATGACGCCATGCAACCTATTGATAATGAGCCGCGTTGAGCGAGGCGGTGTGCCGTGTAAACCGCCCAGGTCAGCAACAAGGCCCCGTTTTGTGACCCCTTCCCGAGTTCATCCGAGGCTTGCTTGTTAAGGTATGGCTCCCTGTTATGTTGTAAGGACCCTTTCCATGGCACTGCCCGTTATTCTTGATTGTGATCCCGGCCACGACGACGCCATCGCCCTCATTCTGGCGCTGGCCAGCCCTGAACTGAAGGTGCTGGCGGTTACCACCAGCGCGGGCAACCAGACGCAGGACAAGACCCTCAACAATGCCCTGCGCATCCTCACCTTGCTGGGACGCGACGATATTCCGGTGGCGGCGGGGGCGCCGAAACCGCTGGCCCGGGAGCTTATTATCGCCGACAACGTCCATGGCGAATCGGGCCTCGATGGCCCCAAACTGCCGGATCCCGCCTTTGCGCCGCAGGGGATGACGGGGATCGAGTTGATGGCCAAATGTCTGCGCGAGAGCCCGCAGCCCGTGACTCTGGTGCCGACCGGCCCGCTGACCAATATCGCCCTGCTGCTGGCGGCACATCCCGAGCTCAAACCCAGGATTGCTCGCATCGTGCTGATGGGGGGCGCCGCAGGGGCTGGCAACTGGACGCCTGCGGCGGAATTCAATATTTATGTGGACCCGGAAGCGGCCGATATGGTGTTCAAGTCGGGCATTCCCATCACCATGTGCGGCCTTGATGTGACCCATGAGGCGCAGGTGATGGATGAGGATATCGAGCAGGTGCGCGCCATCACCAACCCGGTAGCCCAGTGTGTGGCCGGGCTGCTCGACTTTTTCATGATCTACCATCGGGATCCCAAGTGGGGATTTGCTGGTGCACCGCTCCACGACCCCTGTACCATTGCCTGGTTGCTGGCTCCCGAGCTGTTCCACGGGGTTGAGTGCCGGGTCGATATCGAGACCAGCGGGGTGCATTCCGTGGGGATGACGGTGGTGGATCGTTATGGTCTGACCGGCAAGCCAGCCAATGCGCTGGTATTGTTGGGGCTGGATCGTCCGGGCTTTATCGATCTGCTGGTGACGCGGCTGCGGGCGTTTGACTGAGCGCCGGTTCATTTTTGCAAGAAGGGGCGGGGAATGTGGAAGAGAGGCTTGGTGCTGCTGGCCGGGTTGCAACTGACAGGCTGTGCGACGCCATTCGAGCGGATGTGGCAGGGGCTGGCGACCTGTGAATTTACCGATCTCTATGTGGATGAGACGGGCAGGGCCGCCAATCTACAGCTGGCCAACTACACCCCCTACAAGGTGAGCGACGGCTTTGCCTGGTACAAGGTGCACGAGGAGCTACACGGCTTGCCGGTGGTCGGCTTTATCGTGCCCGCTTCCAGCTTCGAAGTGCATGCTCTCTTTGTCGATACTCCCATCGCCAATGCCCGCCGGTTGACCCACAACGCCTACGGCAGCGAGTTTGGTGACGAGCAGAAGCATGACGAGGGCTCAGCCCCTCTGCTTTTGCGCGATCCCAACAACCCCAAGCGCTCCATCATCGACTGCACCCGCGGCGAGTCTGACGGGGAGCTTGAGGATTCGGCCATGCCCGAGTAGGGCTGCCTGTCACGCCATCGGCCTGAAAAAAGAGGGGCCAGCCTTGTCGGCTGGCCCCTCTTTTTTATTGTTGCTTAGCGCCCTGATCAGGGATAGCTCAGCGTCTCCTTGATAAGCGGCAGTTGAGCCTTGATCCACGCTGGGTTGATGGGGCCCCAGTCGCTGATGCGGTAGTGCCCCTGCAGGTGGCGAGCCCCCTCGGTCTGCTCGAAGGCGCAGTTGATATCGAGTTCGGCCAGCGCCGTCAGGGTATCCTGCGCGGTGCGGCGCGGCATGCCGGTTGCCTCCATGATGGCGGGCACCGTATCCGTGCCTTGGCTGATCAGCCAGGCCACGTAGAGCCGCCGGTAGAAGCTGGTGCGGGTCTTGCTCGGCTCACTCATAGCTCGTCCTCAAGACGATCGAAGTAGCGCCAGGTTGCGATGGCTGCCTTGCCCATCACCAGCGCCCAGAGGCCGAACCAGAACCAGCGGAAGAAGCTCCAGGTGGAGGCGTCAGGCTCTGTGCTCTCGATCTTGGTGACGTTGGGGAACATGGAGAACATGTTCACGCGCCAGCCGTAGGAGGTGATGATGGCCAGGCGTTTCTCGAACTCCATCGACTTGGCCTTGGCCTGGACGTCGGCGGCGTTGAACTTGAAGTAGAAGGGCCAGCCCCACTCGGTATCTTCATTGCGAAACACCCGGATCTTCTCGCCGGGGCGCTCGGTGTAGATGTAGTAGACATCGGTGGTGGGGCCGTCAGCCGGGTTTTTCTGGCTGATGGGGCCATCCTTGTCGGTGCGCTTCACCTCGACCCCAGTGATTGTGGCGATGGTGTGCTCCGGCAGGTAGTAGTCGAGCCAGGCGGCGGAAATGAGGGCAATGAGCCCCAGTGCGATAAAGGCGGGTTTCTTGAATCTCAGGCTCATGGTGTGCTCACGTGAGGGGGAGTAACGTGCCTCTACCATACCGATATTTGACAGGGCAGCCCAGCCCCTTATGGCACCACAAGCCAAAAAATGGCGTTTAAAACAGAGACAAAGCCATTGCTCCATCAACAAGAAAGGCCCTTGCGGGCCTTTTTGTCTGGTTCACTTTGTGCGCTTACAGCTGGAATTGGGCCAGCTGCTTGCGTTGCTGCTCGGCGAGCTGGGAGAGCTCGTTGCTGGCACTGGCGCTCTGGCTGATGCCGGCGGAGCTCTGGCTCACGATCTCGTGAATATTGGTGATGTTGCGGTTGATGTCGGCGGTAACGCAGGACTGCTCCTCGGCGGCGGTGGCGACCTGGGCGTTGGCGTCGTTGATCTGGCGCACGGCACCGGTAATGCCGCTTAGCAGATCCTGCACCTGAGCGGACAAGCGCTGGTTATGGCTGAGGATCTCCAGAGTCTCCTGTACGCCGTTGTTGGCGGATTGGGACTGGCTCTGCAGCCGCTCGATGATGGCCTGGATCTCCTTGGTGGAGTCCTGGGTACGGGCCGCCAGCATTCTTACCTCGTCGGCCACCACCGCAAAGCCACGACCCGTTTCACCGGCACGGGCCGCTTCGATGGCGGCATTGAGCGCCAGCAGGTTGGTCTGCTCGGAGATCCCTTGGATCACTTCAATTACCTTGCCGATCTGCTCGGACTGGGATTTGAGCTGAGCCACGATGGCGGCGGCATCTTCCAGACTGCCCGCCATCCGGCTGTTGGCGGCGATGCTTTCGGTAAAGAGGGCGAGCCCCTGTTCGACCCGGCCGTTGGCATCCCGCGCCAGCTCATCGGCGATGGCGGCGTTGTGGTTGACGTTGTCAGCGGTGCTGGAGAGTTCGGTCACGGCGGAGGCGACCTGTTCGATCTCGCTGTGCTGCTGCTTTGCATTGGCCTCGGACTGGGTCATCACGGCGGCCAGCTCGGTGGCTGCGGAGGCGACGCTGTTGCTGATCCCGGTCAGGTTCTCGATGGTGTTGCCGAGCTGGGTAAGGGTGAGGTTGATATCTTTGGCCAGACGGGTCAGCTCGTTGTTGCCCTCCGCTTTGGCGCGCACGTTGAAGCGCCCTTGCGCCACGGCGTGCATCACCTCTTGCAACTGACCGATGGGGCTGACGATGCGCCCGGAGAGGACCCAGCCACAGATCAGCGCCGCCAGCAGGGTACCGGCGGTGAGCAACAGGGTACGCAGCAGGGTGGCGTCGTAGTGGGCCTGCTCTTCGGCCAGCTCTTGCTGGATCAGCTGGTTGATGTGGGCGGACATGCTGTCGATCTGCTTGATCAGCTGTTCACCCAGCTCGCGGAAATGGAGGCGAGCCGCCTCGTAGGCGACCGGATCGCCGCCACCCTGATGTTTTTGCGCCAGCAGCGGCAGCATGTTGCTGCGGGTATGGCTGAGGTAGGCCTGCAGGGCGGCAGCGACCTGACGGTTATCCTGCTCGGCACCGGGGAGCACCAGACGGCCGAGGATGGCGTTGATCTCCTGCTCGGCGCTGTTGAGGTTTGCGGGCAGAGCGGCAAACAGCTTGGCATCGTAGAGGCCATAGATGGCGCTGGTGCGCAGCCGGTAGGTGGCGTGGATCAGTTTGGCAATATCGTCCTTGTGCTGGACCACGGTCTGGGTCGTCTCATCTATGTCATTGATGGCTTCATCCAGACCCTGTTTGCTGATGGTGATCATCACCATCATCAGCAGGCTGGCCAGCAGCAAAGGTATCAAGACCTGGACACGTATTGATAGATTATTCAATGACATAAATGGCTCTAATCCGGAATTGGAGGAGCCGACATATTACACATGCACGTCAGGAGCTGTCACAGGCTTTTATTGCTGAAATGTGCTGAAGAAAAGGTTTTTTCTTGTGAAAAAGGAGCCATTTGGGGGTGGTTGGGCGCTTTATCCCCTGAATATGTGGTACAACTGGCTGGGTTGTGTCAATCCTGTCCCGTTTTCGTGATTTCCCGCTCTCGTCATATGGAGGTGTGTTGTGTCCAGCTGGATCGATCCGGCCATTCTGGCTCTGTTTATCCCGACCTTTTTCTTTGTCTCGGTGACCCCCGGCATGTGCATGACCCTGTCGATGACGCTGGGGATGAGCCTGGGGGTGCGCCGAACCCTGCATATGATGTGGGGGGAGCTGATCGGGGTCGGGCTGGTCTCGGTGTTGTCGGTGATCGGGGTGGCAGCTATCATGCTCAACTATCCGGGGATCTTCGCCGCCTTCAAATATGTGGGGGGCGCCTATCTGGTGTGGCTTGGCATCCAGATGTGGCAGGCCAAGGGGAAGATGGCCATTCCGGCGGATCTCTCGGCCGGTCAACAGACCAGCGCCATGGGGCTGGCGCTGCAGGGTTTCGTCACCGCCATCGCCAACCCCAAAGGGTGGGCCTTCATGATCTCCTTGCTGCCCCCCTTTATCTCTGCCGACAAGCCGATGGCGCCGCAGATCAGCGCGCTGGTGGCGCTGATCCTGGTCATCGAGTTCTCCTGCCTGCTGCTCTACGCCAGCGGTGGCCGCACCCTGCGCCACTTCCTCGCCAAGAGCGGCAACGTCACCCTGATGAACCGCATCGCCGGTACTCTGATGCTGGGGGTGGGAGTCTGGCTGGCGCTCGGGTAAGAGCTGTCAGTGACCCGCACCAGACAAGAAAAATGCCACCGGTCGGTGGCATTTTTAATGGGCGCCGGGTGGCGCAGGGTGGCGCTGGGTGGCTCAGCGAGGCTTGAAACGCTCGACCCAGGGGTTGGCGGTGAGGCCGTGCAGGATGACGCTCAATATGATGGTGCAGAGCACGGTGGCGATGATGGGACGCTGGCCAATCAGGGCTGGCTCGTTTTGCAGCACCATCACCGCAAAGACGATACTGGCAAGGCCCCGCGGCCCGAACCAGCCGATAAAGAGCTTGAGCTCCGGCTTGAGGCCGGTACCGATGAGGCTCAGCCAAACCGGCACCATCCGCAGCAGGGTGAGGCTGGCAATGGCATAGAGCCAGTATTGCCAGTGCAGCAGCTCCGGCAGAATGGGCATCAGGGTCGCGCCAAACACCATCCAGATCACCACGGAGAGCAGGTCGCCGTAGCCTTCGCAGCTGTCCATATAGGCGTGCTTGTGCTCGCCGAGGCGGTGGCCGATAAAGAGGCCACCGACAAAGGCGGCGATAAAGCCGCTGCCCCCCAGAGTCTGGGCCAGCGCAAAGCAGAGCAGGGCCAGCCCTGGCATGGTGAGCTGACGCCAGAGTGGCAGTTGCCAGCCATTGAGATAGGAGATTTTCAACAGCCGGATGGTGAGGTTGGTCAGCACAAAGGCGACCAGCAGGCCAATGCCGATCTCCTCCAGCATCAGGGTGATAGCCAGAGTGGCGGTGCCTGCGTGCTGCTCTGTGGGGGCGATAAGGGCCAGCAGCAGAAGCAGCACCGGTACGCAGATGCCGTCGTTGAGGCCGCTCTCCTGATTGAGCCCTTCACGCACCGGTGCAGGCACCGCGGGGTTGCTCACCACCGCTTTGCCGAGCGCCGCATCGGTGGGAGCAAGAATGGTGGAGAGGATGGCCATCTCCAGCAGTGGCAAGTCGGGGAAGATCCAGTGGCCAAACAGGGCGCCACAGAGCAGGGTGAGGGGCAGGCCAATCAGCAGCAGCCGGATGGGGAGTTGGCGGTTGGCCAGCAATACCTGCCAGTTGGTGTTGGCGGCATCGTTGAACAGCACGATGACCAGCGTCAGCTCGGCCAGCAGCTTGATGCCGGCGCTGTCGATAGAGAGGGAGAGCAGCTCAAGCCCGCCCGGCCCCAGTAGCCAGCCGGTCAGCAGAAAGAGCAGGGGGCCGTTGACCAGCTTTGATTCGAAGCGCCCCGCGATCAGGCTGTAGATCAGCAAGAAGGCGGCGATCACCGCCAGATTCTGGTAAAGCAGGTGTGCATCCATACAACCTCCTTTCTGCCCCCCGCAGGGGGGGGGGTTAGTCGGTCAGGCAGTCGGGGTCGAACACATACTCCCCGTCCAGCCAGCGCACGATTTCGTCAACGCAGGATTGGTCGCGAAACGGCAGGTAGCGCGCCTTGAGGGCGGCAATCTGCTCGAAGGTGAGCTGTGCCAGCCCCAGATCCTGAAACAGCGGCAGGTCGGCCTCGATCATCGCCGAGATCTGCGGGCCGCAGGTGGCGTTGAGGGCGGCATGCAGCGCCTTGTCGGGGTCGTACTGCTTGCCGAGCCGGTAGCTCATTGGCAGGGTGGCGAGGGGCAGGGCCGACAGCGCCGCCTGTTTCATCGGGTTGACCGCGTGGCCAGAGACCAGCTCTGCCAGCTCGGCAGGGCGATTCTCGAAGGCGCGCAGGTGCAGGTAGCTGCTCGCCTTGCTGCCATCGTTGACCGGGTAGTTGTCCCACAGGAAGGGCTTGCGGCCGAGCAGTTCGGTCACCTGCTTGAGGTGGCTCGCTGGATACTCGGTCGAGCAGACCTTGGGGCCGGTCCAGAAGATCTCGAAGCGGCGGTCGAGCTGTTCGCCAAGCTCCTCAAGATAGCGGGGAGGCATGGCGCCAAACACCTTCTCCAGTACCGGATCGGTCGAGTAGTAGCTGGGGCAGAAGATGAGGCGGCTTGCCTTGCTGTGGGCCGCTATGTCGTGGGCGATGGTGAGCTGGTGACGGGCCAGGTCCGGGGTATCCCCCTTCATATCGTCAAACAGCACCGCCAGAATATCGGGCTGGAGCATCTCGTCGATGAGGCGCACTTTCTCAAGCAGTGCCGGGCGTTTGCGATCGTAGTCGTGGTGCGCCCCCATGGGGCTCAAGCCCACTCCGAAGGCGAGTCCGTTGGCGCGGCACTGGCGCGCCAGTTCGGCGAGATCGGCCAACTGCTGCTCGGGCCAGGGGAGGGCCCAGTGCTTACGCAGATAGCCATCCTCTTTCGGTGCATAGATATAGAAGCCGTAACCATGGCGTGGCAGCCACTGGGCGTAGCGGGCGCGGGCCTGCCAGCTCCATCCCTTGCCAAAAAAGCCTTCAATGACCCCCAGATTGGCAGCGGGGGGCAGGGGGCCGGACAGCAAACTTTGATATGGCATAACTCTCTCCCTTCTTGCTGGGGACTTGATACGGGACGGTCGGTCAGACCGGGTCCTCTTCCTGAAAGCGCACCCCGATCTTGCTCGGCACGCTCTCGTCCATTTCGGCCACGGTCCAGATCAGGCCCTGCCATTCGATGTTGTCACCGACCACCAGATTATCGCCCAACTGACTGGCAATAAAATCGCCCAGTGTCTGATCCGCCACCTCGCTCACATCCAGCCCGTAAAGAGGGGCGAGATCCACCAGCCGTGCCGCCGCTTCCAGCAGGAAGTCACCGAAGAAGCGGGGGCCGAGATCTTGCTCCGGTGCCTGACTAAAGAGCTGACCGAGGGCGGGGAGGTCACGTTCGTGACCGATGACGCAGAGGATGTCATCGGCCTGAAGACAGGTACTGCCCGAGGGGTGGAGCAGCTCGCGGCCTCGAAACAGGGCGCAGATCCGGGTGCCGGCGGGCATCTGCAGATCCCGCAGTGGCGAGCCGATGCACCACTTCTCCTCCCCCAGCTGGTAGACGAAGGTCTCCCACTGGCTGTCGAGATCGATCTCGAGCCCCGAGCGGTTGATGGGGGACGGTGGTGCCGGTACCTCCACCCGCGCCAGTTTTGAGGCCATCGGCAGCGAGCTGCCCTGCAAAATCAGCGAGACCAGCACCACGAAGAAGGCGACGTTGAAGTAGAGCTGGGCGTTGGGCAGCCCCGCCATCATGGGGAACACCGCCAGAATGATGGGCACCGCGCCGCGCAGGCCAACCCAGGAGATAAACCAGCGCTCGCGGGGGGCGAAGTTCTTGAACGGCAGCAGCCCGATCCAGACCGACATCGGGCGGGCAAACAGGATCATCCACATCGCCAGCGCCAGCGCGGGCAGGGCGATGGGCAGCAGCTTGTGGGGTGAGGCGAGCAGCCCCAGCACCAGAAACATGCCGATTTGGCTGAGCCAGGTCAGACCGTCCAGCACCGACAATGTGGTGCTGCGGCTGCGCAGGGCGAGGTTACCGAGCAACAGACCGGTGAGATAGATGGCGAGAATGCCGCTGCCACCCACCGCCGTGGTGAGGGCGAAGATCAGCAGACCGCCGCTGACGGTGAGCAGCGGATAGAGCCCCGGCGCCAGGCGGGCGGTGTTGATGAGGCGCCACAGCAGCCAGCCGCCGCCAAGGCCAATCCCGGCGCCAAGGCCAAACTGCTTGACCAGTTGCAGCAGCAGGAAGCCCCCATCCAGCCCTTGCTGGGCGGTGGCGAGCACCTCGATCAGGGTGACGGTGAGAAACACCGCCATGGGGTCGTTGCTGCCTGACTCTATCTCCAGCGTCGCGCTCACCCGCTCGTTGAGGCTGCGCCCGCCAAGCAGGGAGAAGACCGCCGCCGCATCGGTGGAGCCGACGATGGCGCCGATCAGCATCCCCTGCATCAGGTTGAGGTCAAACAGCCAGGCAGCGGCGAGCCCCGTCAGGCCGGTGGTGATAGCCACCCCGACCGTCGCCAGCGACAAGGCAGGCCAGAGCGCCACCCGGAACGAGGAGACCCGGGTGCGCATGCCGCCGTCGAGCAGAATGATGGCAAGCGCCAGGTTGCCCACCAGATAGGCGATGGAGTAGTCAGCGAAGTGGATGCCACCTGGGCCATCCTCACCGGCCAGCATGCCGACGGCGAGGAAGATAACCAGAATGGGAATACCGAGGCGGGAAGAGAGGGCGCTCAACAGTACGCTGGCTCCCACCAACAGGGCAGCGACAAAGAAGAAACTGTTGATGGTAGCGGCATCCAAGGGCGAACTCCTTCCTGGTAATGTGCAAAGTAGGCACATTATATGCAGTTAGGCCCCCCTTGTGTGGCTTATTTGTGCATCAATTTGCACTTTCTTACATTTTTCATCCCTTTTTTCAGCATGGTCGCGCCATATTCTGACTGTGACGGGGTTAACGAAAGCGGAGTCAAAGGAGCGTCGATTTCAGGATGCGCAGGGAGGAGAGGGCGGGTAAAAGTGAAACGGCACAGCAGAGGGAGAGGGGAGCACAAGGGCGCTCCCCACGGGATGGGGCGGGATTCAGTCGTCCTCGTCATCCTTCACTTCGCGGATCTTGTCCTTGTAGTTGGGCAACTGCTTCTCCAGCCGTTTCATGTCTTTGATGGCATTGAGAAACAGCCCGAGCAGGAACAGCAGCGGCAACCCTATCCACAGCCAGAGATTCATGGGATTTTCCTTTCGTCAGGACAGGTGGTGACATAACGGGCCAAAATTTCATCAAGGTTGGCCAATATGGTCGACTTGCCTTCAATATCCGCCTGTTGCAGACAAAGCGCCAGTGCCGCGGGATCGAGCCGCTGCTCATCGGACTCCAGCGAGAAGCTGATATGCCAGGGCTCGTAGGCGACCCCGCTCTCTGCCCCGACCGGCTTGGCATAAGGGAGGAAGAAGCCGAAGTCGCTCATATGATCGCTGAGCCACTCGCTGAGATCTGCAAACCAGCCCCCGGCTTCATACTCCCACGGCTCCAGTGCCAGTTTGGTATCGGCGGGCAGGCAGTCCGGGTCGTAGATATCGAGATCGGTCCCCCAGTGGTGACGGCTGGTGCCGGGCAGGGAGCTCCAGCGCAGGATGGCGTGCAGCCGCTCCACCTCGCTTAGTTGCAGGGCATCGATGGGCTGGCTGTTGGCATCGAGCAGAGGCCGTTCGCCGCGCCACTTGCCATTCCAGATGGCGAGCTGGCGCTCGAAGCTGCGCCAGCTGGAGGCCGCCTGCAGGTTGAACCCCTCATAGGCGGCCGCCACCTGCATGTCGTTGAAGGCCGCCGCGGTGGCGGCAGTTAGACGATGGGGGCCGCGCCCCACCAGAATAAGGTGGCTCTCGTCGAGCCCCAGCAGTTGTTCCTGCGTCATGCCAGCAATCTCTCGAGCACCCCTTGGTACATGTCCGCCAGCAGATCCAGATCGTCCGCCTTCACGCACTCGTTCACCTTGTGAATGGTGGCGTTGACGGGACCGAGCTCAATCACCTCGGCGCCGGTGGGGGCGATAAAGCGCCCGTCGGAGGTGCCACCAGTGGTGAGCAGGGCTGGCTGCTGGCCATTGACCGCCTCGATGGCAGAGACTGCCGCCGCCAGCAGTTTGCCTGTGTCGGTGAGGAACGGCTGGCCGGAGAGGGTCCAGCTCAGCTGATAATCGAGGCCATGTCTATCCAGCAACGCTTCGACCCGCTCGCGGATATCCATGTCGGTCAATTCGGTGCTGAAGCGGAAGTTGAACTGCACCTGCAGCTCGCCCGGAATGACGTTGGAGGCGCCGGTGCCGGCCGAGATGTTGGCGATCTGGAAGCTGGTGGGGGGGAAGTAGGCGTTGCCCTCATCCCACACGGTGGCAGCGAGTTCCGCCAGCGCTGGCGCCGCCTTGTGGATCGGGTTGTCAGCCAGATGGGGATAGGCGACATGGCCCTGCACCCCGCGTACCAGCAGATCGCCGGTGATGGAGCCGCGGCGGCCGTTTTTCACTACATCTCCGACCACGGCGGTAGAGGAGGGCTCGCCGACGATGCACCAGCGGATCTTCTCGTTGCGGGCCTCCAGGGTGTCGATCACCCGGGTGGTGCCATTGATAAAGGGCCCCTCCTCATCGGAGGTGATGAGAAAGGCGATCGACCCGGAGTGATCCGGATGCTCGGCCACGAAGCGCTCGACCGCCACCACCATGGCAGCCAGCGAGCCCTTCATGTCGGCGGCGCCACGGCCGTAGAGCACGCCATCCTTGATGGTCGGCTCGAACGGCGGGGTGTGCCATTTGTCCAGCGGCCCGGCGGGCACCACGTCGGTGTGACCGGCGAAGCAGAACAGCGGCCCCTCGCTGCCACGACGGGCCCAGAGGTTGGTGGTGTCCTCAAACACCATGGGCTCGATGACAAACCCGAGCTTGGCGAGGCGCTCCGCCATCAGGGTCTGGCACCCTTCATCGAGGGGGGTAACGGAGGGGCGGCGGATCAGATCCTTGGCCAGTGCGATGACATCCGACATCAGTTGTCCTTAGTTGTCCTTAACGGGAGAAGAGGGATTGATAGTGATCAGCCTTGAAACCCAGAGTCAGTTCGCCGTCACGGTCGAGCAGCGGGCGCTTGATCATGGCCGGGTGCTCCAGCAGCAGGGCGCGCGCCTTGGCGGTGTCGAGCCCCTGTTTGGCCTCATCCGGCAGGGCGCGGAAGGTGGTGCCGCGACTATTGAGCAGGGCTTCCCAGCCGAGTTTTGCCAACCAGCTGTCCAGATCGTCCGGGTTCAGGCCGTCGGCGCGGTGGTCGTGAAAGCGGTAGTCGATACCGGCCTCATCCAGCCACTTGCGGGTTTTCTTGATGGTGTCGCAGTTCTTGATGCCATAGAGGGTGATGGCCATGGGGAGTCCTTCTCTTGTGGGCGCTGGCCGTGGGCCGCGTCCCGAAAATCCGAATCAACAGAGTGCAAGGGCCCGATTCTGGCATTGTGGCAATCCCATGGCAACGCCGATGGTCCGGCTCGCGGGTTTTACCGGAACTGGTCACACCTGAACGGCGATTTTGAGCACAAGGTCAGAAGCAGTGGGGCTGGCATGCCCGATGGGGTTGGGTATTGCGGGAGAAGATCGACTATTGCAGGAGAAAAAGAGAAGGGGGCAAACGCCAGATAACCAAAACGCGCCAGCGGGCGCGTTTTGGTCGGCATCATCAAGCACCTCAATCAGTGCAGGGTGGTCCACTCATGGTCAAAGACCCGGGCCCGTTCCCAGGGAGCATCAGGCAGGCTGGAAGAGAGGCCAGTGTATTTGCCCACGTCGTCCACCACGATGGCGGAGAGGATCGGCAGGTTGTTTTCGGTGCAGTACATGCGGATGCGTTGCAGCAGGGTGCGCAGTTCATCCTGGCACTGCTCCAGCCCGGCCTGCTTGGCCAGTTTGGAGTAACGAATGGTAGTGCGTTCCTTTGCAGACTCGACGAGGATGTCCCACAGCTTGTAGTCGCAGGTCGAAGCACCTGCGGTGGCTTGGCTTGTCATAACTCTCTCCGGCGCGAAATGGTCGCTATATGTCGAAGCGCATCTTCGCCAGTTCGGCGCCGTCATATGTTGATCCAACGCAAAAAAGAGGGGAGTCGCGTCACACAATTCCCGGATATGGGGTGATAAAGGTTTTCCGGCAGTTGAAATAACGAAAAATTGTTACATGGCCGACATATTATGCTAATGAATCACGGTGACGGCACCTTTATTGATAGGGATCAAAGGCAAACAGTGGTCAGATCACTAGATTTCGCTCTTCGATAAATTTATCAGGAGTGAATATTGGAACTTTTATTCGTCTTGCTCGTTCTGGTGGCCGTGGTTTACGGCATTATCAAGGATTACAACCCGCAGGCGGTGCTGGCGCTGGCGGGCATGGCCATTTTTGCGGTGGCCTACTGGCTGGGGCTGCACCCCATTCTCCCCGCTGACAAGAGCACCGGCTTCGCCCTGTTCGACCTGTTCGAAGTGTTCAAGGGGATCTTCTCCTACCGCGCGGCGGGCCTCGGCCTCACCATCATGGCGGTGGCGGGTTTTGCCACTTACATGTCCCATATCGGGGCCTCCCAGGCGCTGGTGCGAGTGGCGGTCAAACCGGTGGCAGGCATCCAGTCCAGCTACCTGATGCTCTCCATCTGTTATCTGGTGGCGGTATTCGTCTCCCTGTTCGTTACCTCCGCTACCGGCCTTGGCCTGCTGTTGATGGTCACCATGTATCCGGTGATGCGCAACCTCGGCATCAGCCCGGCCTCCGCCTGTGGTGTCATCGCCACCTCCCAGGCGTTTGAAATTGGCCCGACCCAGACCAACGCCATCTTCTCCGCCGGTCAATCCGGCATGGATCCGACCAGCTATTTTGTTGACTACCAGATCTGGCTGGTGGCCCCCATGCTGCTGGTGACCATGGTGCTGCACTTCTTCTGGCAGCGTCACTGCGATCGCAAGGATGGCTGGGATCCTGCGCTCCATCGCGGCGATCATGCCGAGCTGGACGAACAGGGCACCGAGAGCGTGCAGGCGCCTACCTGGTATGCCCTGCTGCCGATCATCCCCTTCGTGCTGATGATGACCTTCTCCAAGCTGCTGGTGAGCGACATCAAGATGAGCGTGGAGGTGGCCATGCTGCTGTCGGTCTTTATCGGCATGCTGTGCGAGCTGCTGCGTAGCCGCTCGGTGCGTAACGCGTTTGCCGGGCTGTCGAGCTTCCTCGATGGCATGGGCAAGGTGTTTGGCCCCGTGGTGGCGCTCATCGTCTGTGCCGAGCTGTTTGCCGAATCTCTCAAGGCCATCGGCGCCATCGATACCCTGCTGCACTCTGCCAGCAATGCCGGTATCGGCAGCGGTCTGATGACCCTGGTGATGGTGGCGCTGATCATGGTAGCGGCGGTCATCATGGGCTCCGGCAACGCGGCGTTCCTCAGTTTCTCGACCCTGGCACCGGCGGTGGCGGCCAAGTTTGGCGTACCTGCGGTGACCATGCTGCTGCCGATGCAGCTCGCTTCCAGTATCGGCCGCACCGTCTCCCCCATCGCAGCGGTACTGATCGCCTGTGCGGGGATTGCCAAGGTATCGCCCTTTACCGTGGTCAAACGCACCAGCGTGCCGATGGCGGGGGCGCTGGTGACGGCGCTGACCCTCAACTATCTGCTGTTTATGTAGTGATGTGGGTTATGTAGTGGTGTTTGGAATTTACCGGTCGGGCGGGTGGCATGGCTGCCCGCCTTTTTCTCACTGTGTCGCTTTGTTGCAATAGACGATCGGCCATCAACGCTGATTGTTGCATGGAGAAGATAATGACAGTTGTAAAGAGCCCGTTTTCCCTCGATAACTATCTGGCCGATTTGGCCCCGCTCATCAACCTCGATTGCGGTACTCGCACCCCGGCCGGGGTAGCGAAAGTGGCCGACATCATGACCGAGAAATATGAGGCCATCGGCTGGCAGGTGACTCGCCACCAGTTTGCTGCCGAGTGCGGCCCCTGCCTCGAGATCACCAATGCGCCGGGTGCCGATCACTACGACGTGATGCTGTGCGGCCACATGGATACCGTCTTCCCCGAGGGGACGGCGGCCAAGCGCCCGCTGAAAATCGAAGGCAATCAAGCCTTTGGCCCCGGCGTCTCGGACATGAAGAGCGGCCTGCTCTCTATCTGGTATGCACTCAAAGAGATGGATCCGGCATTGCTTGCCAAGCTCAAGGTGCTGGTCTGCTACAACTGCGACGAAGAGATTGGCTCCCCCTGGTCTAAGGATTGGCTGGTGAAAAAAGCCAAACAGAGTGGCTGCGTGCTGGTGGCCGAGGCAGCCCGTCCCAATGGGGATCTCATCAGCGCCCGCAAGGGCAATGCCAAGTACCGCATCACCTTCCACGGCAAGGCCTCCCACGCCGGTTCGGCCCTGACCGAGGGGATCTCCGCCATCACCGAGCTGGCGCACTGGGTACTGGCCATCAACGAGCAGGTCAACATGACCACGGGCACCACCATGAACGTCGGCGTGGTACAGGGCGGCACCGGTGTCAACGTGGTGCCGGACTTTGCCGAGGCGATCGTGGATTTGCGCTTCTGGAGCAACGAAGAGGCTGCTGCGGTGCACGACCGGCTCACCTTTATGGCCAACAATCCCTTCCTCGCCGGTTGTCGGGTCGAGGTGGATCGCCAGACCTTCAAGCCGGCGATGCGACCGAGTGGTGACACCGAGGCGCTGATGGCGCTGGTGGAGGCGGCAGCCAAGGAGGAGGGGATCCCCTTCAACTGGCTGGAAGCCGGTGGCGGCTCGGATGCCAACTTCACAGCAGCCGCAGGTGTACCGTCCCTCGATGGCTTCGGCCCCATGGGGGGCGGTTTCCACTCGGAGGCGGAGTTCCTGCTGCTGGAGAGCATCGAGCCGCGCATCCGCCTGCTGCAGCGGGTGCTGGGCAAGCTGGCGAAATAAGCCGGTTTATCCCTTGTTCGGGTCGCCATGGCCCGCTCAAAACTGGTCCGCTCAAATCCAAACGGGAGGCTGTTGCCTCCCGTTTTTTTATCTCGATTTTTCGCGCGCTGAGTGAGCGGGCCAGATGGCTTGCGGCCGTTACCCCTGCGGTTCGGCCAGATAGGCCAGGTGATCCTGCCGCGCCACCAGCCAGCCATCAAGGCGCAGCGGGGCGGCAAAGCCCGGGCCGTCAGTCACCATGGTGTGGTACTCCCCCTGCTCGCCGCTGGCATCGAAGCCTTCGCGCTCGGCCAGTTGTTGCAACTCAGCGAGGGTGGCGGCATCGAGGGGGCGTCCAGTCCACTCGGGAGCCAGCACCCGGGTATCGACGCAGGAGAGGTGGGCGACGATGCCGCGTGTCAGCAGATCCGCCAGCAAGGCTTGACGAGATTGCTGCCAGAGCGGGGTGTGGACGGTGAGCCCCAGCGGCTGGCAGCGTTCGCGGATCCAGTTAGGCGCACCGCCCACGCTGTCGATATCGCCGGTCACCACCCCGTCGAGGTTCCACTCCTGCTGCAAGCGGCTCAGCGCCGTCTCATAGCTCTGCTCGAACGGCGCTTCTATGGTGACCAGCAAATGGGGCAGCCCGAGGGCTTCCGCCTGACGGCGCACCAGCGGCAAGGGGTGAGCCAGAAATCGGGGCTCTGGCGGCGCAAAGGTGGCCAGTGCCACCAGCTGATGGCCCGCTTGGCGGGCATGACAGAGGGCCAGCATGGCATCTTTGCCACCGCTCCAGAGCAGGATGACGCGAGACATGGATGAGATTCCAGTGGTGAACGAGGGGGCATGCTACCCAGCGGCGGGGGCAGAGGTAAAGGCATAGTGTCCGGAAATGGCGGCGGGGAAGTGGTTGAGGTAACTGAGCGGGGAAAAAAGCAGGCCCCCGAAGCGGGGGCCTGTATTGCAATAGCGTGGTAAACGCCGCTGCGATTAGAGCAGGATGCTGGTGAGGATAAAGCCCAGCGAGCAGGAGGTCACCACCCCGATCAGCCCCGGAATGATGAAGCTGTGGTTGATGATGAACTTACCGATGCGGGTGGTGCCGGAGCGGTCGAAACCGATACAGGCCAGATCGCTCGGGTAGGTCGGCAGCACGAAGTAGCCGTAGCTGGCCGGCAGGAAGGCGATCAGCAGTTTCGGCTCGACACCCAGCGCCAGACCCATGGGGGCGATGGCGGTGAGGGCGGCGGCCTGGCTGTTTACCAGCTTGGAGATGAGGAACAGCACCAGGGCGTAGGTCCAGGGCTGGGCCTGTACCACATGGGCCAGGGTCTCTTTGAGCAGCGGCATGTGGGCCTGGAAGAAGGTCTCACTCATCCAGGCAACCCCGAATACGGAGAAGATGGCGACCATGCCTGCCTTGAAGACGGCACCGTTGGCGATCTCGCCCGGCTTGACCTTGCAGCGCATCAGGATGATGGCACCGGCGATCAGCATCATCATCTGGATCACCAGGTTCATGGAGAGCGGGCCGGTCTTGTCCTTGATGGTGAACACCGGACGCAGACCTTCGTTAGCGCCGAGCAATACCACGGCAGCGATGGCTGCGAAGAAGATCCAGGTTGACCAGTAGGCCTCTTTCGGGAACTTGGTGTTAAGCAGGGTTTCGCCACCACCGTAGATGAAGGCGCGCTGCTCCGGGTCTTTTATCTTGGCCTGGAACTCTTCGTCCTTGTCCAGATCCTTGCCGCGACGCAGGCTCCACAGGGCAGCCACGATGACACCGGTCAGGGAGGAGGGGATGGCGATCATCAGGATGTCGAGCAGGCCGTAAGCCTGACCGATACCGTGACCGGCCGCCAGAATGGAGACCATGGAGACCACGGCAACGGAGACCGGGGAGGCGCAGATGGCCATCTGGGAGGCAACGGAGGCGACAGCCATCGGGCGCTCGGGACGGATGTTCTTCTGCAGCGCGATGTCAGCGATGATGGGGAACATTGTGTAGACCACGTGGCCGGTACCGCACAGGAAGGTGAGGGTCCAGGTGGTGAGCGGCGCCAGGATAGTGATGTATTGCGGGTGACGGCGCAGCAGACGCTCGGCCACTTGCATCATCAGGTTGAGGCCACCGGCAGTCTGCAGGGTGGCGGCACAGCCGATCACCGCCAGAATGGTCAGCATTACCTGAACAGGCGGTTCGCCCGGCACCAGGCCGAAGACGAAGGTCAGCAGGAAGAGACCGATACCACTGATGAGACCGAGTCCCATGCCCCCAAAGCGGGTACCCAGCAGCAAGCAGCCGAGTACCACTAAAAATTCCATCAAGATCATTCCGTTACCTCGTGTGATTCAACCCATATTGCCGCGGGTAGCCTGAACCATGAATTGTCATTGTCTGTTTTATTTAGCCCAAAAGGGTTAGTTGCTATTCTGCTCCCCTGAAAAAGTGAAAAAATTGAGTTACTTCAATAACTCGATGAATTTTTGATTAAACCACTTAAAAACCACGTACTAACAAAAACATTATTTTTGTCACCGAGTGGTATCACTCGGGGCCAAGCCATCCGGTGGTCATGGTGGCAGCACAGTGCGGCAACAGGGCTACAGGGGAGGGGCATAAAAAGGGCTCGATTGCGGCAGAAGAGGATGAAAAAGCAAGCGCTCAGGCTATTTTTGCCAGCAAGGGCTGACTTCGGCGGGTTGGCTCACTTGGCCGCAGGTGCTTGCTGCAGATAGCGGCGCTGATAATCTTCGCTCAGCTTGGCAATATCCAATCTGACAATGGCCTGCGCCACCCGTTGCTGCAACGCCTGCTGATCGGGACGAAACATGATGTGCAGGCTCTTGTGTTCGAGGATCTTCGGGTGAAATTGCAATCCGGCGCTGCTCAGCTTGCGATCATGGTTGATGAGCCAGTGAAAGACATCCCGGTCGATCACCGCCAGATCGAGCCGGTCGCGCTGCAATTTGCGCAGGTTGAGCAGGTCTGCATCGACGGCGGCAGTGTTGAGGCGCTTGCTGGCCATCAGGGCATCGAATTCACGGGTGTTGACGTATCCCTCCACCACGCCGATCCGGTAGGGGGCGAGATCCGTGAGCTGCTGCCAGGGGATGGGGGGGCCTGAACGCTGCGCCATGCCCAGCACGCTGTCGCCCACGCTGGGGGAGCTGCGCCACAGGGTCGGCAGGGTGTCGGAGAGGTACTCGGGAAAATAGCCGCTATAAGGCTGGGTCGGGTCGGCCGCCAGCCGCACCGCCCGCTGCCAGGGATAGAAGTCGAACGTCACTTCCAGTCCCGCTTCGGCAAAGGCGCGTTTGACGATATGACCGGTGAGGCCGCCATCGGGCAGGCTCTGGCTAGTGTAGGGTGGCCACTCCAGGGTGGTCAGACGAACGGGCTCGGCCCACAGTTGAACAGGTATGCAGGACAGCAATAGCGAGAGCAGCAGGCGGTATCCCATAGGCGACGAGTTCCTTGTGCCGGTTGATCCTGAGTATCACCCATAACGGTGACAATAAAAAAGCCGACCCACAGGTCGGCTTTTGTAGTGCAGTGGCAAGATGCCGCTGATCAGAACTCGGCGGTACGCGGAGTACGCGGGAACGGGATCACGTCGCGGACGTTGCCCATGCCGGTCACGTAGACCACCAGACGCTCGAAGCCCAGACCGAAGCCGGAGTGCGGCACGGTACCGAAGCGACGCAGGTCGCGATACCACCAGTAATCTTCCTTGTTCAGGCCCATCTCGGCCAGGCGGGCATCCAGCACGTCCAGACGCTCTTCACGCTGGGAACCACCGATGATCTCGCCGATGCCTGGTGCCAGTACGTCCATCGCGGCAACGGTCTTGCCGTCGTCGTTGAGGCGCATGTAGAAGGCTTTGATATCTTTCGGGTAGTTCTTCACCACCACCGGAGACTTGAAGTGCTCCTCGGCCAGATAGCGCTCATGCTCGGAGGAGAGATCGATACCCCAGGAGACCGGGAACTCGAACTTCTTGCCGCATTTTTGCAGCACTTCGATGGCGTCGGTGTAGTCGATCTGGGCGAAGTCGGAGGAGACGAAACGCTCCAGACGGCCGATGGCATCCTTGTCCACGTGCTGGGCGAAGAACTCCAGATCGTCGCGACGCTCGGTCAGTACGGCGTTGAAGACATACTTCAGCATGGCTTCGGCCAGTGCGGCGTTATCTTCCAGATCGTTGAAGGCCACTTCCGGCTCAACCATCCAGAACTCGGCCAGGTGGCGGCTGGTGTTGGAGTTTTCAGCGCGGAAGGTCGGGCCGAAGGTGTAGACCTTGGAGAGCGCGCAGGCATAGGTTTCGGCGTTCAGCTGGCCGGATACGGTCAGGAAAGCCTCTTTGCCGAAGAAATCTTCGTTGTAGTCCACCTTGCCGGCGTCGGTGCGCGGCAGGTTTTCCATGTCCAGGGTGGAGACGCGGAACATCTCGCCGGCACCTTCGGTGTCAGAGGCGGTGATGAGCGGGGTCGCAACCCAGAGGAAACCCTCTTCGTGGAAGAAGCGGTGGATGGCTTGCGCCAGGCAGTGACGAACGCGGGTCACGGCGCCAACGATGTTGGTGCGCGGGCGCAGGTGGGCCTGTTCACGCAGGTATTCGATGCTGTGGCGCTTGGCGGCCATCGGGTAGGTGTCCGGATCTTCGACCCAGCCGACTACTTTCACCTCGGTCGCCTGCAGTTCGAAAGCCTGGCCGCTGCCCTGAGAGGCGGCAACCACGCCAGTCACTTCCACGGAGCAGGCAGTGGTCAGACGCAGCACTTCATTCTCGTAATTGGCCAGGGTATTGGGGACAACTGCCTGTACCGGATGGAAACAGGAGCCATCGGAAATGGCCAAAAATGAGATCCCCGCCTTGGAATCACGGCGAGTCCGGATCCACCCTTTGACAGTTTGGGTGGTGCCGACCGGATACTTACCGGCCAGCACATCTACTACGGATGCGTGCGTCATCGAAATATTGTCTCCAGCTTGTTCTTGCAGCGCTATTTGCAACACTAGGGAGTCTGGCCCGGGCACAGATGGCCCACCATGGCAGACTAAGCCGTTAATCTTACCCGCGCGGGTTTGATAAACAAGCAAAAATGTCGGACTCTGGTGGGGTTTTCGGCATGGTTCACTCAACAAGAGTGTCACGGGCGCAGGAGAGGTGGGTGAAAGATCGGCGGCATGGGCCAGATTGGCTGACACGGGTGTTGCAGGGGCTGGTGATGCTCTGCTGGGGCGGCTTTATCGTGCTGCTCTCCCTTTACCACTATGCCCGGCCCGAAATTGCCTACGGTTTTCTGGTCTATGGCGGGATCGAGGTGCGCGATTATTGGGACCCGGCCCTTACCCCCTGGCTGGTCTACGGGCTCTGGAGCTGCTGCGCCCTGACGCTGGCGGTGTTGCTGCTGGAGCGCAAGCGCAGCCGCCGTCAGGATGACTCCCGGCATGTCAATCTGGCCATCCTGCTATTGGTGCTGATCGCCAGTCTGCTTTTCTACTACGTCGGTTAAGCGCCCGCCTCAGCGGGGCTGATCCGGCTCCTGCCTGCTGGCCTTGGTGCGCTTGCCGAGCTGGCGCTCCACGCTGTCGAGCATCTGGTTGTAGGCCACCGCCACCCGGCCAATCTCGTCGCCGTCATCCCCCTCCAGCCGGTGACCGAAGTCGTGCAGGTCGGTGGCCTCTTCCATGGAGCGGGTCAACTGGTTGAGAGGGCGCACGATCCAGGTGCGGATGACCCAGAGGGTCAGCAGCAGTCCCATCCCGAAGATGCCGGTGAGGATCAGCGCCGAGGTGAGGATATTCTGCTCGACCCGGGTAAACAGCGAATCGAGGGAGTAGTCAAAGCGTACCGCACCAAGCACGGTGTTCTCCGGCACCAGATGACAGCTGGTGCAGTCGGTGCCGCGAAAATCCTTCTTGGCCAGCAGCGGTCGGGTGACCACCAGACGGCTGTGCATGCCGTTGTGCACCACCTCCAGACTCCCTTTGCCCACCAGAGCCAGCTCATCAAACTCATCCTTTACCTGTTCGGTCTCCCGTCCCGGCCCGAACTGTTTGCTCACCGCGTCGCCACGGACGATGCGGGCATCCTCCACATGGGCATGGTCGAGAAATTTGCCGCGCAGGGTATCGCGGGCATCCATCTTGCCGGTCAGCATCAGCATGTTGAGGCCGTCGAAATAGGCTTCGGTCTGCTCGCGGCTCTGCTCCTTGATGAGGGTCAGGATGAGATCGCGCTCGCGCACCGCCTGATAGGCTGCGGAGAAGACCAGTACCATGGAGAAGATGAAGAGCAGGAAAAAGTTGATTTTGGCAGCAATGGAGAGGCGCATGAGCAGTCTTTCTTGATGGTAAAACCGCAGCAGTTTACCCCTCTTGGGGCCTCAGGTCTGGTGTTTTGCTCACATTACGGCAAGTGAAACTGCACTGAAGTGGATAAAGTTGCCCTCTTTATATATCAAATGCGGGTAGTCAAACGGGCGGCTGCGATGGCCGCCCGCTGCATGCCTTAAAACTCGCCTTCGGTAATGGCCTGACGGATGGCGCCGGTCAATACCCGCAGCTCTTCAGGGGTGATGACGAACGGGGGCATCAGGTAGATCAGCTTGCCAAAGGGGCGGATCCAGGCGCCCAGTTCGACAAACTTGCGCTGGATGCGCGCTACATCCACCCGCTCTTTCATCTCCACCACCCCGATGGCGCCGAGCACTCGCACATCCGCGACCGCCGGGTGCAGGGTCAGCTCTACCAGTTCGGTACGCAGCTGATGCTCGATGGTGCGCACTCGCTCCTGCCACGGTGAGGCGAGCAGCAGATCGATAGAGGCGTTGGCCACCGCGCAGGCGAGCGGGTTGCCCATAAAGGTGGGGCCGTGCATAAAGACCCCCGCCTTGCCGTCACAGATGGTGCGGGCAACATGCTCGGTGGTCAGGGTCGCCGAGAGGGTGAGGTAGCCGCCAGTGAGCGCCTTGCCCAGACACATGATGTCGGGGCTGATCCCCGCCCAGTCGCAAGCAAACAGCTGGCCGGTGCGGCCAAAGCCGGTGGCGATCTCGTCGGCAATCAGCAGCACACCGAACTCGTCGCACAGGGCGCGCACCCACTGCAGGTAGCGGGGGTGATAGAAGCGCATGCCGCCAGCGCCCTGCACTATGGGCTCAAGCACGATGGCGGCGATCTCTTCGTGATGATCGGCCATGAGTGTCGCCAGCTCCACCACGCACTGTTCATCCCACTCGGCGTGGAAGCGACAGCTGGGCGCATCGACAAAATAGTGTTCCGGCAGGAATCCCTTGTAGAGCTCATGCATACCGCCATCGGGATCGCAGACGCTCATGGCGCCAAAGGTGTCGCCGTGATAGCCGCTGCGCAGGGCGACAAATTTGGCTCTTGGCGTTCCCTTGGCGTGCCAGTACTGCTGGGCCATCTTCAGCGCCACTTCCACTGCCACCGAGCCGGAATCGGCCAGAAAGACCCGATCAAGCCCCTTTGGAGTGATCTCCACCAGCTTGCGGCAGAGCTCGACCGCCGGGGCGTGGGTGAGGCCGCCAAACATCACGTGGGACATCTTGCCGAGCTGGGAGGTGGCGGCAGCGTCCAACTCCGGCACCTGATAGCCGTGCACGCAAGCCCACCAGGAGCTCATGCCATCCACCAGTTCACGGCCGTCGCTGAGAGTGATCTTCACCCCTTTGGCGCTGACCACTTCATAGCAGGGTAGGGGGTGAGTGAGGGAGGTATAGGGGTGCCAGATGTGGTGCAGGTCGAATTCTTGATTGGTCATTTGTTGTTCTGTTGTCAATTGGTTTGATCTGGTCGGTGTTGACAGTCTACGCGTGCTCTCTACACTAGCCAACAATTTCAGCCACTTGGCACTGCGCATCACCCTGAGCGCGCAGGCCCGGCGGCGGGTTTTGTGGCCGTCCATCCCAAGATGGCGGGCGCAGGATCCCACTAATAACAACCGGAAGCCATGTATGAATGCTCTCACCGCGGGCGGTCACGCCCTTCGTCATGACTGGACCCTCGCCGAGGTTCAGGCCCTGTTTGCCCTGCCGTTCAACGATCTGCTGTTTCAGGCCCAGACCGTCCACCGCGCCCACTTTGACCCGAATGAAGTGCAGGTGAGTACTTTGCTCTCCATCAAGACCGGCGCCTGCCCGGAAGATTGCAAATACTGCCCCCAGAGCGCCCGTTACCACACCGGTCTTGAGGCCGAGCGGCTGATGGAGGTGGAGAAGGTGCTGGAGCGGGCCCGCGAAGCCAAGGCCAACGGCTCGTCACGCTTTTGCATGGGGGCCGCCTGGCGCAACCCCAAAGAGAAGGACATGCCCTACATCATCCGGATGATTGAGGAGGTGCGCGGGCTCGGTATGGAGACCTGCATGACGCTAGGGATGCTGACCGCCGATCAGGCCGCCCGTCTTGGCGCTGCGGGGCTCGATTACTACAACCACAACCTCGACACCTCGCCGGAGTTCTACGGCGAGATCATCTCCACCCGCACCTATCAGGATCGGCTCGATACGCTGGAGCATGTGCGCAGCGCCGGCATGAAGGTCTGCTCTGGCGGCATCGTCGGCATGGGCGAGCAGGCCAAAGACCGTGCGGGCCTCTTGATGGCGCTCGCCAACTTGCCGCGCCACCCGGAGAGTGTGCCCATCAACATGCTGGTCAAGGTGAAGGGAACGCCGCTGGAGAACGAGGAGAACCTCGATCCGTTCGAATTTATCCGCACCATCGCCGTGGCGCGGATCATGATGCCCGCCTCCCATGTGCGCCTCTCTGCCGGGCGGGAGAAGATGAACGAGCAGATGCAGGCCATGTGTTTTATGGCCGGGGCCAACTCCATCTTCTACGGCTGCAAACTGCTGACCACCCCCAACCCGGACGAGAACAGCGACATGCAGCTGTTCAAGCGGCTCGGCATTCGTCCCGCCCAACGGGTCCAGAAGCCTGATCAGGTTCAAGAAGAGGAGCTGCTGGCCGAGGTGAGTCGCCAGAGCGAACCTGCCGAAATGTTTTATGACGCCACCCGCCCCCGTGCAGGGGCTGCGCGGTCATGAACGGCCCTGCAGTAACGGGCCCCTTTGGGTTGGGCGCGGCGCTGGCCGAGCGCGAGCAGGTGGGTCTGCTGCGCAACCGCATCGCGACCGACGGGGCGAGTGGCGGGCGGCTCAGGGTTGCAGGGCGCGAATACCTCAATTTTTCCGCCAACGACTATCTGGGACTGGCAGATCACGGCGCCATCAAGGCTGCCTTCAACGCGGGGATTGAGCGTTATGGCACGGGCTCCGGCGCCTCACCGCTGGTGACCGGTTACAGCCGTGCCCACCAAGAGCTTGAGGAGACCCTGGCCGAGTGGCTCGGGGTGGAAGCGGTACTGCTGTTCAACTGCGGCTTTTCGGCCAATCAGGCGGTGCTCAAAGCCCTGCTTGGCAAGGAACACCTGCTGTGGCAGGACAAACTCAACCACGCCTCTTTGCAGGAGATGGGCAGCCAGCTCCCTTGCAAGATGAAGCGTTTTGCCCACAACGATATGGCGGCCCTTGAACGGCAGCTTGAGCCCAATCGTGGACTGATTGTCTCGGAAGGGGTGTTCAGCATGGACGGGGATCAGGCCCCTTGGCGCGAGCTCGCAACCCTCGCAGCCCAGAGCGGCAACTGGTTGATGATCGACGATGCCCACGGTCTTGGTGTGCTGGGGCCTGAGGGGCGCGGCACCCTGGCGGCGCAGGGAGTAAATCCTGCCAACGTGCATATCCAGATGGGCACCTTTGGCAAGGCGCTTGGCGTCGCTGGCGCCTTTGTCGGCGGCAGCCGCGAGCTGGTGGAGTATCTGGTCAACTTCGCTCGCCACTATGTCTACAGCACCCATATGCCCGCCGCGCAGGCTTGCGCGGTGAGCAAGAGCATCGAACTGGTGCGCGCGGCTGATGAGTCCCGCGCCCATCTTGGCCAGCTGATCGCTCGCTTCCGGCAAGGGGCAAAGGATCAGGGTTGGCAGCTTGGCGCGAGCGATACCCCGATCCAGCCGCTGCTGGTGGGGGAGAGCAGTGTTGCCCTGCAACTGGCAGAACGGCTGCGGGAACGCGGCGTCTGGGTGAGCGCCATCCGCCCGCCAACGGTGCCAGTCGGTACGGCCCGGCTGCGCATTACCCTGAGCGCGGCTCACCGCGAGCAGGATGTGGAGCGCCTGCTCGATGCCTTGGGGGTCTGCCCTGCAGTTACAACGCTTGGGGAGGCTCACTATGGCTGAGCGTTTTCAAACGGTCGACAAGGCGCAGCTTGCTCGCCGTTTTGGCGCCGCCGCTCGTCATTACGATGCCCACGCCCGCTTTCAACAGGAGGTGGGTCAGGCGCTGTTGGAATGGATGCCAGACAGGCTGGTTGGCACTGATCTGACGGTGAGCGGGCTGGATCTGGGCTGCGGCACCGGCTTTTTCTTGCCCCAGCTGGCGAACCGTTGTCACCAGCTGGTGGGGCTGGATCTCGCCCCCGGCATGCTGGCGCAGGCCGCCTTGCGTGGCAGCGGCGCCCGCCTGCTCTGCGGTGATGCGGAGCAGCTTCCTTTCGCCGACAGCGCGTTCGACTGGGTTTTCTCCAGTCTGGCGTTGCAGTGGTGCGAGCGTCCGGCCCAGGCTTTTGGCGAGTTGCTGCGGGTGGTCAAACCGGGCGGCCAGATCTTTTTCTCGACCCTGCTCGATGAGTCGCTCTGGCAGTTGCGAGCCGCTTGGCAGCAGCTTGATGGTCGCGCCCATGTCAATCGCTTCCTCAGCCTGCCACAATTGGAGCAGGCGCTGGCTAGCGCCGGGGTATCTGCTCCCGAGCTGCGTTGTATCACCTGGGATCTCGCCTATCTTGAATTGCCGCAGTTGTTGCGCGATCTCAAGGGGATTGGGGCCAATCAGATCAATGACAATCAGGGGAGTGCCGCCCCGGCCGGTCTGAGTGGTCGCGCCAGATTGCAGCAGCTGGCGCAGGCGTATGAGGTGTTTCGCCAGCCCGATGGCAGGCTGGTCGCCAGTTATCGGGTGTGCCTCGGCCGCCTCAGCAAGCCTCGCTGAGCGCCGGGAATCGCATTGTGTGCAGGGTAGTCAACGGGCCCTGCCAAGGAGAGAACCGTATGAAATCATTCTTTATCACCGGCACCGATACCGATGTGGGCAAGACGCTGGTGGCGCGCACCCTGCTGCGCGAATTCAGCGCACAGGGAATCAAGTGCGCGGGTTACAAGCCGGTCTCGGCCGGATGTGCTCGCACTCCGGACGGGCTGCGCAACCTGGATGCCGTTCTGTTGCAGGAGGCGGCGAGTCTGCCGCTGCCCTATGAGGTGGTCAATCCGTTCGCCTATGAGCCGCCGATTGCGCCCCACATCGCCGCCAGCGAGGCGCGCCAGCCTATCACCATGCAGGGGTTGAGCGAGGGGCTACGCAAGATTGAACAGGCTGGGGCCGAACTGGCGGTAGTGGAAGGGGCGGGGGGCTGGTATTTGCCGCTCGATCGCAAGCATCTGCTGTCGGACTGGGTCAAGCAGGAGAACATGGCGGTGATCATGGTAGTGGGGGCCAAGCTGGGTTGCCTCAACCATGCGTTGCTCACCTTTGCCGCCATTCGCAATGATCAGCTGCCGGTGGCGGGGTGGGTAATTAATCGGCTCCATGGTTCCATGAGCCATTATCAGGAAAATCTGGACACCCTGAGGGGCTTGCTGCCAGCTCCCTTCCTCGGCGAAATTCCGTTTATAAACAATCCACTTGAAGCCGATTTGCAGGGGCGTCTCGATATCTCGCCGCTACTTTGACGGCATATTCAGCGAACATTCATCGAATCTCCCTAGAATGTCGACATTAACATGATCAGGTGGGGATCCCGAGTGATCCCCGGTCATGTCCCTTATCTTCACAAGGAGTCTATATGAAGCGAATTATGCTATTCCTGGTGACCAACCTGGCCGTCATGCTGGTGCTGGGGGTGGTACTCAATATCCTGTTCTCGGTTCTGGGGATCAACAAGTCCAGCATTTCCGGGCTGTTGGTGTTCTGTGCCGTGTTCGGTTTTGGGGGTTCCTTTATCTCCTTGCTGATGTCCAAGTGGATGGCCAAGCGCAGCTATGGCGTCCAGGTCATCGAGCAACCCCGTAACGAGACCGAGCACTGGCTGGTGAGCACTGTGGCCCGTCAGGCCCGCGAAGCGGGTATCAAGATGCCGGAAGTGGGGATCTACGACTCTCCCGAGATGAACGCCTTTGCAACCGGCGCCCGCCGCGATGATTCGCTGGTGGCGGTCTCCTCCGGCCTGCTCTACAGCATGAGCCGTGACGAGGCGGAAGCGGTACTGGCCCACGAGGTGAGCCACGTGGCCAATGGCGACATGGTGACCCTGACCCTGATCCAGGGGGTAGTGAACACCTTCGTGATGTTCTTCGCCCGGATCGTGGCTGGCGTCATCAGCAACTTCTTCAGCTCCAACAACGAGGAAGAGAGCAGCAGTACCGGCGGTTTTGCCTACATGATCACCGTGTTCGTGCTGGAGATGCTGTTCGGCATTCTGGCCTCCATCATCGTCATGTGGTTCAGCCGTCAGCGTGAGTTCCGTGCCGATGCCGGTGCCGCCAAGCTGGCCGGTCGCGACAAGATGATTGCCGCCCTTGAGCGCCTCTCCCGCGGTGCCGAGCCGCAGCTGGAAGGCTCCATGATGGCCTTTGGTATCAACGGCAAGCGCTCCATGAGCGAGCTGTTCATGAGCCACCCGCCCATCGAGCAGCGCATCGCCGCCCTGCGTGGTTGATAGATGCTGAATGACGGGGGATAACCCCGCATAAAAAAGGCTCTGTCCCAATTACGTGTTGAAAGGCTAATCTTGAAGTAGGCCATCACCTTGAGGTCAACCATCATGGATACCCCAGCCTTTCAACACCTGCTGTCTCTCTTTCCCCAGTTAACCCTGCGCCAGCGCCGTGTTGCTCAGCAGGAGCTCACTGCACCCCACACGATTACCTCGCTCAATACTCAGTTACCGGCATGCAGTGGCTGCCCCCATTGTCAGGCCGATGTTACCCAGCTGGCGCCTTGGGGATGGAGTCGGGGGCTGCGACGCTACCGTTGCAAACTGTGTCTGCGCACCAGCACCGTTCTGACCAAGACGCCCTTGGCCAGATTGCGTAAAGCACAGTGCTGGGAAGACTACGCGCAAGCCCTCATCGAAGGACTGACTGTCCGCAAGGCTGCGCGGCGCTGTGGGGTCAGCAAAAACACCGCGTTCCTCTGGCGTCACCGCTTCTTGCGCGCGATGGCAACCCATCAGGCCACCCGGGAAGAGGGCATCGTTGAGGTTGATGAGACCTTCTTCCTTGAATCGTTCAAGGGGCAGCGGGGACTGCCGCGTCCACCACGTCATCGCGGTGGTAAAGGTCGAACTCGTGGAACCGGGCCAGATTACATCCCGGTGATGGTGGTACAAGACCGTACAGGCCACCATGCGGATTTCCAGTTGGAGAAAATAGATGCCGAGACGGTCATCGCGGTGTTAAAGCCGTTGGTGTCACCAGATGCGGTGCTGTGTAGCGATGGGGCGGGTGTGTATGCCTGTTTCAGCAAGGAACAGGGTATAACCCATCAGGTGGTGCGCAATCGTCAAGGCGAACGGGTAGTCGGTGCGTATCACATCCAGCATGTGAACGGATATCACCATCGGTTGAAAGAGTGGATGGAGCGGTTCCATGGCGTGGCGACGCACTACCTGAAGAACTACCTGGGTTGGCGCCGGATGTTGGAGCGTTACGGAAAAGGCGTAAATATCAAAGCATGTTTGCATGAGGCGCTGGGGCGCCCCATGCAACACGTAATTGGGACATAGCCATAAAAAACGGCTGCCTTCGGGCAGCCGTTTTGCTTTGCAGCATTTTTAAAGTTTGAAGTGCCCCATCTCCTGGCGCAGCACCCGTGACAGCTGCTTGAGCTTGGCCGCCTCTTGAGATACGTGACGGGCGGCATCCCCCGATTGCTCGGAGAGAGAGGTGATGTTGCCGACGGTGGAGACTACCTCGTTGGCGGCGGTGGACTGCTCGCGCAGGGTGTGGCTGATCTCCCCCATCAGGCCGGTGAGGTTGGAGGCGTGGCTCTGGATGCTGGCGATCGCCTCGCCGGTCTGGTTAGCCAGCGTGACCCCGCGAGAGACGTTGTTGACCGTGTTCTCCATGCTGCGGATGGAGGCATCCGCCCCGCTCTGGATCTTGCTGATCATCCCGGTGATCTGCTGGGTTGAGGCCGCCGAGCGGCTGGCCAGATTGCGCACCTCGTCGGCCACCACCGCAAAGCCGCGACCCTGTTCACCGGCCCGCGCCGCCTCGATGGCCGCGTTGAGGGCCAGCAGGTTGGTCTGATCGGCGATGCCGCGGATCACCCCGATGATCTCCGAAATCTGCTGGGTATGGCCGTTGAGCTCGGAGATGGTGCTGGCCGCATCCCCCACTGTGGTGGAGATATTCTCGATGCTGCCGAGCGTCTCTTTAATGACCCCTGACCCCTCCTCCAGGGTATTGGCTGAGACCTTGCTCAGCTCGTCGGCATGAGTGGCGTTGTCGGAGAGGTGACTGATGCTCACCACCAGCTCCTCGATGGCGGCGGCCATGGTCTGGGTGCTGGTTTGCTGATCGGTGGCAAACTGGGCTGTCTGCTCGGCGATCTGGGCGATGCTGTCAGCAGAGTGGGACAGCTCCTCGGTGGAGTGGGAGACCTTGGCGATGATCCCCTTGAGGGTGGTCTGCATACCGCCGAGCAGACCGATCAGGCTCTCTTTCGATCCTGGCGGCACCTTGATGGGGCGCGAGAAGTCCCCTTCCGCCATCATATGGAGATCGGTCTTGAGCTGTTCGACCGAGGTGCCCACCAGATCGAGCAGGGAGCGATAGGTGCGCCAGAGGAAGAACATCAACACCAGACCGAGGGCGATAAAGAGATAGCGCAGCATATCGGTATTGGCGATGGCGCTCTCGACTGCCTCATGGTTGCGCTGCTCCATCATCACGTAGAAGTCATCGATAGGGGACATGATGCGCCCCTTGTTCTGGTGATAGGCTTTGTCATGCATCATGGCGATGGCTTTTTGCTGGTTGGCAACCGGGTCGCCATCGCTCTGCTGCACCAGTTTGAAGGCGGCGACCTCGGTGTTGACCAGCGCATCCGAGTTGTTTTTGGCCTCGTTGAGCTTGGCGAGTTCAGCATCGGTGAAACCGGCATCCTTCATCAGATCGATCAGGCCGCGGCGAACATTGCTGTCGGGGCGAGGATTCTGGCCGTTGGCCGCGACAAAATCCCAATAGATACGGTTGTAGCCATCCGGTCTCGGCTGTTCGCCGTTGCGAATGGCCAGTATCCGCATGTACTGCTGCTCGTAGGCTGGATCCTTGGTGATGACGTAGGTGCGACCGAGTCGGGTCATCGGAGGATTGGCGCAGCTCGTCGGCCAGCAGGTAGGAGAGATATTGTTGTCGATAACTCTCTTCCAGTTGTTTACCCGCCCAGCTGTAGGCGAAAAACACCAGTGACAGCAGGATCAGGGTGATGACGGAGAGCAAGAGGTTGAGTTGAAAGGCGGGTTTGTTCTGTTCCATGGTTTGAGCGTCCTTATTCTCACCGGGTAACCCCCTTGGTCAGACGGCAAAGGCCGCTACGTCGGAGGGGTTTTGTTGTTATTGCTGTGAGTATAGAAGTCATCGTCGGCATGGTTGCGCAGGCGGGGCGAGAAAGAGACGAGAATGGAGGAACCGCGGGTCGACAGGGGGGAAAAGGTCGGCCAGGATCGGGGCCCAGCCAGCCTTTTCGTGGCTCGATCACCCTATTTGATGACGATGTCTGTGAGCGGCACGGCGCAGCAGGCAAGGATCTTGCCCTCTGCCCGCTCGGCGGCGGTGATGGCGGGGGCGTCGGGGTGATCCACCTCGCCCGAGATCAGCGTCTGTTTGCAACTGCCGCAGATGCCGGCGCGGCAGCTCCATGGCAGCTCTACACCTTGCTTGTTGGCCTGATCCAGCACTGTGCCCTGATTGTTGCCGGTAAAGGCTTGGGCGCCGATACGCAGTTGCACCGCCTGATGGGGGCGGGCCACCGAGAGAATGGCGCCGCCAAAACTCTCCTGTCTGATCCGTGCGGTCGGAACGCCGAGGGCCGCAACTTTGGCGGCAGCATCGGCCATAAAACCGTGGGGGCCACAGATAAAGACCTCTTTTTCGGCCAGCCCTTTGATCCGTTGCAGATGCTCATCATTGAGTCGTCCTTGCAGCCCCTGCCAGTGGCTATCTGGCTGGCTAAGGATCAGGGTGAGGGTCATCCCCTGCTGCGCCATGGCATGCAGTTCGCTGGCGGCGGGTATGTCCGCTTCGCTGCGGCACAGGTGCATAAAGTGAACCTCTTCCAGTTCCCCGCGTAGCGCCAGGGTGCGCGCTATCGCCAGCATGGGGGTGACGCCGGAGCCTGCGGAGAGCAACAGTAGGTTGCGCTCGGACCCTAAGTGAAACTCGCCAGCGGGGTTGTCGGCCAGCAGCCGGTCGCCCACCTGCAGTTGCTGGTGCAGCCAGTGGGAGATGCGACCCCCCTCTACCTTCTTGACGCTGATGCTGTAACGCTCCGGATGATCTGGCGTGGAGCTCAAGGTATAGCGCCGCTGGATCCGTTCATTTTTGATATCGAGACTGATGGGCAGATGCTGGCCCGGCAGGTAGTCGGGCAGGGGCTCGCCATCGGCGGCTTCGAACCAGAAGGTCTCCAGATCCCGCGCCAGCGGTTCGCGGGCCACGCAGACCAGCTCCCGCTTCTTCGGTGCGGCGGCGGGATAGACCACCGGTCTGGTGCGCTCCAGCACCTCGATCTCGCTGCCAGCCTCAATCCACCCTTCGTTCAGGGCGATCAGGTTCTGGCCGAAGTAGACCTCGCCATCCTCGCCACGGCGGTAGCGGGTGAGGGTGGCCAGCGGCTCTTTCAGGGCGTTGAAACGATCGGTGCCTGCTTCCACCGTGGTCATGATGCAGCGGCTGCAGGGCTTGACCACCTTGAATTCCACCTCACCGATGCGGATGCGCACCCAGCTGTCCTCCTCGAAGGGCTGGGTATTGTTTGCCACCAGATTGGTGCGGAACTGGCTCATCTGATGCAGCGCATCGGAGCGCAGATTGAGATCCTCAAGGGAGGCTTGGCTTATCAGCAGCAGCGGATAACCGTCGGCAAAGCTGACCCGGGTGCCGGTCTTTTCACGAAAGCGATCAGAGGTTTCACCCAGCCAGAGCAGTTGCACCGTTTCCCCTGCCACCCGGCTCAGCCACCCATCGGCTTTGGGGTCGGTGTGCAGGGCGGTGAAACGGTCGCTCCAGACTCCGGTAGCTTGCGGGGCGCGGCTGAAGTCGACCTCTTGCAGGGTGAGCGGTTCAAAGCCCGGATAGCGCAGTTGCAAGCCACCTTCGATGGGGGTGGCCACGACCTGTTGCAGCTGGGGATGGGTACGGGCGGTGATAAAGGTGCCGTCCGGTTTGACCACCATGTAGCGGCGATCCCCTGCCAGTCCCTCTTCGGTCACCCGGGCGCGAGCCAGCGGCATACCTGCAGTCGATTTGATGGGGTAGAGGTGAATGCTGTCTAGCCTGGGCATCTTCATATCCTTGTGACGCGGCGTGATCGCCTGGAAAAAGTGGAACATAACGGTTCCCCGGCGATCCGGCAATCCTTTCAAGGGGGCGGTCTATAGTTGGGAAAACAGAACAAGAGGGCATCGGGATGAAAATAAGCTGGTTGCTGGCGGGGAGCCTTTTTTGCCACGGGCTCTGGGCGCAGGAGCTGACCCTGACCACGGGAGAGTATCCCCCTTACTGCTCCGAGACGCTGAAATATCAGGGGCTGATCCCTCATGTGGTGAGCGAGGCATTCAGGAGTGAAGGGGTGAGCGTCAAGTTCCAGTTTCTTCCCTGGAAGCGGGCCTTTCGCTTGTCGGAGGAGGGAGTGGTGGATGGCACAGTCCACTGGTATGAGTCGAGCGAGCGGCGCAAAACCCATCTCTACAGCGATCCCATCCTGAGCGAGACCTACGTCTGGTTCTATCTCAAATCCGATCCGCTGGAATGGCACGGCTATCAGGATCTGGCGGATCGCAAGCTGGCTGCGGTCAGTGGCTATACCTACAATGCAGATTTTTTTGCAGCCATCGCGCAGGTGCCGCTGCAGGTGCAGTTCGTCACCCGGCTGCGCCAGAGCTTTGATCTGCTGCTCTCCGGCCGCGCCGACCTGACGCTGGAGAACATCGATGTCGGCTACTACTCCCTGCGTCAGTTCTACCCGGCCAGTACGGTCGATCTCTTTGCAACCCATTCAAAACCGGTCATGAAAGTTGAAGGTCACCTGCTGATCAGCCGCAAGCGTGCCAACGCTGACGAGCTGATCAAAACCTTCAATCGGGGGCTCGCCAAACTGAAAGCCAGCGGTCAGCTGGAGAAGATGTTACTTGAGTCACGTTCTGGTCTCTATGAACCATAAAATGCAACATTTTTTGATCCTGATTCGCTAATCAGTACAAAAAAGCGGCCATTATCGACTCAGTTCCCAGTTTCTAACGCTTTCGCTTCTTCCCCATCCGGCCACCGTCCGCTTCGGCTACACGGTATCAAGCGCCATCGGGTGGGGCCTGTCACACAAAAAGAAGAAAGCAATGTATGAGCAAACAACTGGACATGACCCCATTGCCGGATCTCTCCCTGAAAACGGGAACAGGCCCGGTGCGTACCCGGCTACCCGTCTGGCGGCCGGCCCTGCCACCCTGCAATCACGCCTGCCCGGCTGGAGAAAATATCCAGGCCTGGCTCTCTTTGGCGCAGGCCGGCCGTTTTGAGGCGGCCTGGCAGACCCTGATCGAAGAGAACCCTTTGCCCGCCATTCATGGCCGGGTCTGTTATCACCCCTGCGAGAGCGCCTGCAATCGCGGGCAGGTGGATGAATCCGTCTCCATCCATGCCATCGAGCGTTTCCTCGGCGACGAGGCGCTGGCCCGTGGCTGGCAGCCTGCGCCACCTGCCCCTGCCAGCGGCAAGAAGGTGCTGGTAATTGGCGCTGGCCCCTCCGGTCTCTCCTGCGCCTGGCACCTCAACCGGCTCGGCCATCAGGTGGAGATCCGCGAAGCGGGGCCGCTTGCTGGCGGCATGCTGCGTTTCGGTATTCCCGCCTACCGTTTGCCCCGCGATGTGCTGGATCGGGAGGTAGCCCGTATCGTGGCGGCCGGAGTGACGCTGACCCTCAACCACAAGGTGGAGGATGTGCTGCGCGAGCGCGACGAGGGGGGCTTTGACGCCGTCTTTATGGCCATCGGCGCCCATCTGGCCAAGCGGGTCGATATTCCGGCCCGGGAAGCGGGCAAGATCCTCGATGCGGTGAGTTTCCTAGAGCAGGCCAGTCTGGCCGAAGAGCAGGGCTTGCCGCCCCCCAAACTGGGACGGCGGGTAGCGATTTATGGGGGTGGCAATACCGCTATGGATGCGGCCCGTACCGCCCGCCGTTTGGGCGTTGAAGAGGCAATGATCATCTACCGCCGCGACCGGGACCATATGCCGGCCCACGCCTTTGAAGCCGACGAGGCCGAGGAGGAGGGGATCAAGATCAACTGGCTGCGCACTATCCGCCAGCTCGATAGCACCAATATCGAAGTGGAGGTGATGGCGCTGGATGCCGAGGGCAAGCCGGTGCCCACCGGCAAGTTTGAAACCCTCGAAGCGGACTCCCTTATTCTGGCGCTGGGCCAAGAGGTGGACTTGAGCGTGCTGGAGAGTATTCCCGGCGTGCGGGTCAACAAGGAGGGGGTCGTACAGGTGGCGGGCAACCTGATGACGGATGTGCCGGGGCTATTTGCGGGCGGCGACATGGTGCCCTCCGAGCGCACCGTTACCATTGCCACCGGCCACGGCAAGAAGGCGGCACGCCATATGGATGCCTGGCTGCGCGGTCGCCACTACCACAAACCGCTCTCCTACCCGCTGGTGGGGCCGGAGCAGTTGCAACTCTGGTTCCAGACCTACGCGCCCGCCAGCAGTCAGCCGGTCAAACCGGCGTGGGCGCGGGATGACTTTGGCGAGATCATCGGCGGGCTGGATGAGGTGGCCGCCCGCTACGAGGCGGCGCGCTGCTACTCCTGCGGCAACTGCTTCGAGTGCGACGGCTGCTATGGCAGTTGCCCCGAGCAGGCCATAGCCAAGCTGGGGCCGGGCAAAGGCTATCAGGTGGATGCCGAGCGCTGCACCGGCTGCGGTGCCTGTCATGATCAGTGCCCTTGTCACGCCATCGAGCTGCGCCAACCGGAGGAGTCCCTATGAAACATGAACTGATCATGGTCGACGGTAACGAAGCCGCGGCCCGGGTGGCCTACCAGCTGAGTGAAGTGTGTGCCATCTACCCCATTACCCCGAGCTCGACTATGGCCGAACTGGCCGATGCTTGGGCGGCAGAGGGGCAGACCAACCTGTGGGGCAACATCCCCACAGTGGTGGAGATGCAGAGTGAAGGGGGGGCGGCCGGCACGGTACACGGCGCCCTGCAGGCGGGGGCGCTCGCCACCACCTTCACCGCCAGCCAGGGGTTGATGCTGATGCTGCCCAACATGTACAAGATCGCCGGTGAGCTGACCTCGGCGGTGTTCCATGTGGCGGCCCGTTCGCTGGCGGCGCAGGGGCTGTCGATTTTTGGCGACCATCAGGACGTGATGGCGGCGCGCAGCACCGGCTTTGCCATGCTTGCCTCCGGCTCGGTGCAGGAGGCGCAGGACCTGGCCTTGGTTGCCCATAGCGTCACCCTACAGTGCCGGGTGCCCTTTATCCACTTCTTCGACGGCTTTCGCACCTCCCACGAGGTGAACAAGATCACCGCGCTGCATAAAGATGAAATTCGCGCGCTGATCGACAACGACTGGGTGCGGGCCCACCGTGCGCGGGCCCTCAACCCGGATCATCCGGTGATGCGTGGCACCGCCCAGAACCCGGATACCTATTTCCAGTCCCGCGAAAGCGTCAACCCCTTCTACGAGGCGGTACCGGCGCGGGTGCAGCAGTGCATGGACAATCTCGGCGAGCTGACTGGCCGCCACTACCGGCTGGTGGAGTATCACGGCGCGCCCGATGCCACCGATGTCATCGTGCTGATGGGCTCGGGGGCGGCCACCGCCCGCACCACAGTGGATTGGCTCAACCGGCAGGATCGCAAGACCGGGGTACTGGTCATTCGCCTCTATCGCCCCTTCCCGGTACAGGCGCTGCTCGATGCGTTGCCCGAGAGCGTGCGGCGCATGGCGGTGCTGGATCGCACCAAGGAGCCGGGCGCCGGTGGCGAGCCGCTGCTGCTGGATGTGCAGAGCGCGCTGATCGACGGCTTGCAGCGCGGCCTTATCAAGCGGTTGCCGTGGCTCAGTGGCGGCCGTTACGGCCTCTCCTCCAAAGAGTTCACCCCCGCCATGTGCGCGGCGGTGTTCGAGGAGCTGGCATCCGATGCGCCGCGCCCCCGCTTTACCGTGGGGATTGTCGATGATGTGTCGGGCCTCAGTCTGGCCTGGCACCCCATCGGCGATCTGGAGCCCGCCAGCCGGGTGCGGGCGCTCTTCTTCGGCCTTGGTGCCGACGGCACTGTCGGTGCCAACAAGAACAGCATCAAGATCATCGGCGAGTTGGAGGGGTTCCACGCCCAGGGCTACTTCGTCTACGACTCCAAAAAGTCGGGCTCGCGCACCGTCTCCCACCTGCGCTTTGGCCCCGAGCCCATCGACGCCCCCTGGCTTATCGAGCAGGCGAGCTTTATCGGTTGCCACCAGTGGGGTTTTGTCGAATCGGTCGATCTGCTGGAGCACGCCGCCGAAGGGGCGACCCTGCTGCTCAATGCTCCCTATGAGCCTGACCGTGTCTGGGCCGAGCTGCCCGAGCGACTGCGTGCCCGCATCCGTGCCCTCGATATCCGCCTCTACTGCATTGATGGGGATCGGGTGGCCGAACGCAACGGTATGGGCAATCGCATCAACACCATCATGCAGACCTGCTTCTTCGCGTTGGCTGGCATCTTGCCGCGGGACGAAGCGATTGCGCTGATCAAGGAGAGCATCGAGAAGAGCTATGCCCGCAAGGGGCCCGAAGTGGTCGAGCGCAACTTCGCGGCGGTGGACGACACCCTGGCCCACCTCCATCAGGTGGCCATCCCGGCCGGTGAGGAGCAGATCAGCGACTATCCGCTGCCATTGGCGCCGGGTGGCAGCGAGTTTGTCCAGCGGGTGACCGGCGAGATGCTGGCAGGGCGCGGCGATCTGATCCCCGTCTCCATGCTGCCGGTGGATGGCACTTACCCCACCGCCACCAGCCGCTTCGAGAAACGGGATATCGCCCGCGAGATCCCGATCTGGCACTCCGATATCTGCATCCAGTGCGGCAACTGCGTCTTTGTCTGCCCCCACGCGGCGCTGCGGGCCAAGTTCTACCATCAGGATTGGCTGGCGACCGCCCCCGAGGCAGCGCAGTCGGTGCCCGTCACCGCCAAGGGCTTCCCCGACAGCCGCTACACCCTGCAACTCTATCCGGAAGATTGCACCGGCTGCGGTCAGTGCGTGCAGGCCTGTCCGGTGCGGGCCGGAGCGGATGAGAGCCATGAAGGTGAGCGCGCCATCGCCATGATGGACAAGGCTCCGCATCTGGCTGGTCAGAAGCAGGCACTGCGCTGGTTCGAGAGTCTGCCGTGGCCTGCCCGCGAACGGGTGGACTTCTCCACGGTGCGTGGTGCCCAGTTCCTCGAACCCCTGTTCGAGTTCTCCGGCGCTTGCGCCGGCTGTGGCGAGACCCCCTATCTCAAGCTGCTGACCCAGCTGTTTGGCGATCGCATGCTGGTGGCCAACGCCACCGGTTGCTCCTCCATCTATGGCGGCAACCTGCCGACCACCCCGTGGGCCAAGAATGGCGAAGGGAAGGGGCCGGCCTGGTCCAACTCCCTGTTTGAGGACAACGCCGAGTTTGGCTTTGGTTTTCGTCTCACCGCCGATCAGCATCACGGTCAGGCGGTGGCGGCCCTTGAAGCGATGAAGGGGGAGCTGGGGGAGGCGCTGGTCGAGTCGCTTATCAACGCCCCGCAGCGGCTGGAGTCGGAGATCCGCGCCCAGCGCAACCGGGTCGCGCAAGTGCGGGAGCGGCTGGAAGAGGTGAAATCCGGCAAGGCCCGCGAGCTGCTGTCACTCATCGATCAGCTGGTGCGCCGCTCGGTCTGGATTATCGGCGGCGATGGCTGGGCCTATGACATCGGCTCGGCGGGGCTCGATCATGTGCTCGCCTCCGGCCGCGATGTGAACGTGCTGGTGATGGATACCGAGGTCTACTCCAACACCGGCGGTCAGATGTCGAAATCGACCCCGCTCGGTGCCGTCGCCAAGTTTGCGGCGGGGGGCAAGACGCTGGCCAAGAAGGATGTAGCCTTGCAGGCCATCTCCTACGGCAATGTCTATGTTGCCCGTATCGCCTTTGGTGCCAACCCGCAGCAGGCGCTGCAGGCCTTGCGTGAGGCGGAGGCCTATCCGGGCCCGTCGCTTATCATCGCCTACAGCCACTGCATCGCCCACGGTATCGATATGGAGTTTGGCCTGACCCAGCAAAAACGCGCCGTCGCCTCCGGTCACTGGCCGCTGATGCGCTACAACCCGGTATTGCGCAGCGCGGGGCAGAACCCCTTCAGTCTCGACAGCTTGCGCCCCTCCATTCCCCTTGCTGAATACCGGCAGGAGGAGACCCGTTATCGGGTGCTGGCCCAGAGCCATCCGGAGGAGGCCGACCGGCTGATGCAGGTGGCGCAACAAGTGGCGTGGCAGAAGTGGGCCACCTACGAGGAGATGGCTACCCGCGAGGCCAGCCATTTCCATCCGCCGGTGTGAGGATTGGGTTAACTCTGCATAAAACGAAGCGGGCCACTGGCCCGCTTGTTTTGCTGTTAGGAAATGGCGTGTTTATCGCTGGAGTCTCATCACAAGCGCAGCAGTTATTGTGTTGATAATGATGCGTTGATATGTGAGAAAAAACGGGGCAGCATCTCAGAGATCCCCTCATTTTTAGAGACTCAAATAATTCCAAGTGTGCGGGTATATAAGCGGTGTTGCTTCAGGTAGTAGATAAATTTATCCATCAACAAGACCGCATTGGCTTCTTTCATTTTAGGTAGCAACTGGTAATAGATGACCCCTTGCCGAAAGAACGAATAGGTTCGGCTCTTGCTGGTATTGACCTTGATCGTTCTCTCTAGACCGACACTGTCTCCAGCCTTACCCAGCAGCGTCAGCAAGACGATGGCCAGGGCACTGAATAAAAACAGTCGGTCGCGCCGGACCGGATTACTGATGTGCACATCTCCCATACCCATGCCGAATTTGTAATCTTTGATATCACGAAAACTGGTCTCGATACCCCAGCGCTGGCCGTATAGTTGCAACGCCTTGGCGGCGCTCAGGTCGGTCCGGTTACTGGCCAGAAACCACGCGTCTTTCATGCCACTCTTATGACAACAATAGACCCGTTCGACAGGCTGTCGCTGCCCAGTTAGCTCCACCGCTTTGAGGGTTCGGGTGCGCCCGGTCGGCGTTAGCCAGTCCCGAGCTGGAACCTGCTCTACACCAGGGTAACCAACCAAAACATTTCCTTTAAATCTAATGAGATAAGCAAAGCCTAGCTCTTGCTCCAGGCGTTCGAACAGCTCCATGTAACCAAAGCCGCGGTCAGCTACTACCGTCACGAAGATACCCTCTGGCAACGTCTGCTTGAGCTTGGTGAGCAGCTCTTTCTCATGGGCATTGCGTTGCCCTTTGAGCAACGATTTCCGATGGGTTTTCCACAGCAGCGGAGTACTGCGACCGTGGTTGGTTTGCAGGCTGATAACCAAGGTACTGTGATCATCGGCATCGAATTCGGTCCAGTCCATGGAGACTACGATCTCGGTACGTTCACCGACCACATAGGGCACCCAATCGTCAAAGAGGCTCCAGACATTGAGCTTGGTGTTAGTGAGCAGGCGATCCACCTGTTTAACCGCATGTTTACGTTCGAGACCGTTGGCCAAGGAGAGGCCACTACCGATGGCGTGGATGGCCAGTGAACCTGACTCGATAACCCCGAGGGTAGCATTGGCGAGGGAAAGAACACGCTTAGGGAGGGTGAGAACAAGTACCCTCCACAACAAAACTGAAAATTTTAGTCGATTTAATTCAAATGCTTACAAAGGCGTATTTTTGTACTTGGTGACTTATTCGCACCTTCCCTATCTGCAGGCCAAAGCTTTCTTTTTATGCCAAGGCAGGTAAGCTGCGGGGCAAATAGCGTCAAGCAGGAGAAGGGATGATGACAGAACAACATATCGCCGGGACGATCGGCATTCTGGGGGCGGGGTGGCTGGGGCTGCCGCTGGCGCGAGCCCTGTTGGCGGCTGGCAAGCAGGTGGCGGTGACGGTCAGCAGCGCCGAAAAAGCGGCCCGTCTGCAGGGGGAGGGGATCAACGCCTATCCGCTGACCATCTCTGCCAACATGGGCTCTGCCGAGATGTCCGTTGCTGATCAACAAGAGTCGTGGCCCATCCCCTGCGAATCGTTGGTTATCTGCGTACCGCCCAGCAAGACCGATGACTACCCGCAGGCGGTGGCAAAGGCCTGCGCGTTGGCCAAAGCGAATGGCACCCGGCGGGTGCTGTTTGTCAGCGCTACCTCGGTATGGGGCGCGGGGCAGCAGGAGGGTGAAGAGCCCCAACCGCGCCATGCCCGTGGCGAGCGGATGCTGGCGGCGGAGCAGGCGGTGCTGGCGGCCGGTTTCGAGACGGTGATGATAGTGCGCCCCTCCGGCCTTTATGGCCCGGATCGCCATCCCGGCCGTTTCCTCGCGGGCAAGACCCTGGATGGCGGCGCCCAGTCGGTCAATCTGGTCCATCTGGACGATGTGGTGGCGGCTTGCATGTTGCTGCTGGAACGGGGCAAGGACGGGGATGTTTTCAACCTGAGCGCGCCTGTGCATCCGCGCCGCGAGCAGTTTTACCCCTTTGCGGCGCGCCAGCAGGGGTTGCCTGTGCCGGTTTTTATCGAGCCTGCCGGTGAATTTCAGCCCATCGACGGTCAGCTGATTTGCCAGCAGATGGGATTCAACTATCGCTGGCCCGATCCGGCCCACTGGTTTGCCGAGCTCGCCGCCTCGGGCAATTGAGGTTTGCCAAGGGGGTGATCGCCCCCTATCATGCCGCCATCCATGAGAGAGAGGCGGTAATGATGGTAGATACAAAACGTCACCCCGATGGGGAGTTGTTGCTGAGAACCCTGGCAATGCCAGCCGATACCAACCCCAATGGCGACATTTTTGGTGGCTGGATCATGTCCCAGATGGATATAGGTGGGGGCATTATGGCCAAGGAGCTGGCAAAAGGACGTATTTGTACCGTATCCGTCGAAGGCATGACGTTTCACAGTCCGGTCAAGGTGGGCGATGTGGTCTGCTGCTACGGCCGCTGCATGAAGATCGGCCGCAGTTCCATGAAGCTCAAGCTGGAGGTGTGGGTCAAGCCGGTACTGCGGGAAAACGATGCCCAGCGTTACTGCGTGACCGAGGGGATCTTCACCTATGTCGCCATCGACGAACATGGCAAATCCCGCCCGGTTCCGGTGAGTGCCTGATTAAATCAGCCGGGCATTGATGATGGATATTTCCTGCTCAAGCCCGGTTTTTTGCCGTATCATGCGTTCCAGCATCTCTTCCGAGCCCACATATTGCAGGGTGTCGAACAGGCAGAGATCGCATTGAGGGTCCCGTCTTATCTGATAGACGGTGGACAGCTCCACTTGATGACAATTTCCTTGTTGATCATAAAACGTCACGTTGTACCGAAGTTCTTTCGCCATGAGACAAGTTCCTTCTGGTTGGGTGGAACAGGGACTATCAGCTTAGTCGGCGTGGATGACGTTTGTGATGGTCGCAACAAAAAGCAAAGGCGGGCGGTTGTTAGCCAATGAAAAATAGTTATCGCATTCTTGGCACCTCCCTGCTGACCCTGGGGTTGGTAGGCTGTTTTGAGGTGCCGGATCAGAACCATCTGGTCACAGCTCAAGGGATTGTGCCGGGACTCGACTGCCAGCGTCCGCCGCTGGTAGCGTTGGCGACCACGGCGCTGCCCCGTGAATTCGGGGTGACGGTGTGGAATCTCTACAAGGGCCAGCGCAAGAACTGGCGCGAAGGGATGGACAGTTATGCCAAGGGGCAGGATCTGGTGCTGCTGCAAGAGTCGGCCACCCGTCCCGATATGCTCGACTGGCTGCGCGCCGGTGATTTCCAGTGGCAACAGCTGCAAGCCTTCACCCAGGGCGGCGTGTCGTTCGGGGTGATGACGGTGGCCAAGACCCCGCAGGCGTTCGTCTGTGGCGTGCGCTCCCCCGAACCTTTGCTGCGCATCCCCAAATCCGGGCTGGTGAGCCTCTATCCACTGCAGGGCGATCCCGACGGCGTGATGGTCATCAATATCCATGCGGTCAATTTCGAGCTGGGGATGGCCACCTTCCGCGAGCAGCTCAACGATCTGACTGCCTTGGTGCGCCGCCATCAGGGGCCGGTGATCCTGGCCGGTGATTTCAATACCTGGAGCGACAAGCGCCAGTTCTGGCTGAACAAACTGGTGGACGAGCTGGGTCTGCAAGAGGCCGTGCCGGTGCCTGATCTGCGCCGCACCGCCTTCGGTCGCCCGCTGGATCACCTCTACTACCGCAATCTGGATCTGGTCGAGGTGAGTTCACCGGCCACCGACAGCTCGGATCACAACCCCATCATTGCGCGCTTTGCCGCCCAGTCGGTGACCCCCTGATCGGGGATGATGTGCGCGTGTTGCCCATAAAAAAATCCGGCGCCTGATAGCGCCGGATTTTTTTATACGATCTGGCGGTCAACCCGCTCGGGATGACCCGCTGGCATTACTGGTAGAGACCCAGATTCGCTTTGGCATAGGCTTCGAAATCGGTGCAGCCACCGATGTGCTGCTCGTCCAGGAAGATCTGCGGCACGGTATTGACCGGCTTGCCGGCGCTCTTGGCCAGATCTTCTTTGGTGATGCCTTCGGCATGGATATCCACGTAGCGGAATTTGAAGTCATCGCGCTGTTCGGTCAGCTGCTCGGCGATCTGTACGGCACGGACACAGTAGGGGCAACCCGGGCGACCAAAAATCACTGCAAACATATTTTCTCTCCGTTTTTTAAGCCGTTTATGTATGGCCGTTGATATGAGGCAGGCAACAGCATAGCCCTGCCTCGTGGCGACTTGAAGCCGAAATTATCGATACCCTGATTCGAGTGGGCCTATTGGATCAGCTCTCATCGGCGATCTGGATCGGCTGCTGCTGATAGATGCTCTCCAGCACCCCCTTCTCGAACACAGTCCAGGGCCACGGCGCCTTGCTGGCACGGTAGCGCTCATGGGTGGCCGGATCTTGGGACAGGCCACGCTGGAACATCACAAACGCCTTGCGCTGGCCGCCCGCAGTGTCGATAAAGCCCACCAGGTTGGAAGTGCCGGTGATGGTGCCGGTCTTGGCGTGGACCTTGTTCTTCATCATGGGGGCGGTGACGCTGCGGCGCCACGCCAGGGTGCCATCCACCTGAGAGCTTGGCAGCAGCTTGATCAGGCCAAGCTCGGCATCATTTTTCTGGATGAAGTTCAGCACCGACATCATCTGACGGGCGCTGATGAGATTGTGAGCGGAAAGACCGGAGCCGTCTGCCAGAGTGGCATTGCCCAGATCGATGCCGTTCTTGGTCAGGATGGCGCGCACCGCCATGGTGCCGCTGCGATAGCTGCCCGGCTTGTTGTAGTAGTGACGGCCCACGGTTTTGAGGAAGGTATCGGCGTAGAGGTTGTCCGATTTCTTCAGCATCTTGGCGAGCATCACCGGCAGGGAGACCGAGTAGTGGGTGCCGAGGGTCTCTGCCCCTTCAGGGGCCTTGTGGGTGACCCGCAGCAGGCCATCATGCTTGATACCGGCCCGGTTCATCGCCCAGCGGATGTTGTCCCAGCCCCAGGCTTCCACGTCGTGGATGGCGAAACGCAGCCCCTGCGGCTCCTTGTTCGGGGTGATACAGCCCTTGAGCTCGTAGAAGTTGCCCTTGGCCATGTCCACTTCCAGTGCGCAGAACTGGCGCGCCATGTCGCCATAGCTCATCACCTCCACGTTGTCGGCACCGATGCCGATGGGGACGCCGGTGGCCACGTTGCCGACCGCCGGTTTGCCAATCTGGGTGGCAGTGATGGTGCCGTAGGCGCAGTTCTTGTCGATGATGACCGAGGAGACAGGAGCGGCGAAGCAGAGGGTCTGATCCCCCCACGACCAGCCGTTGCCGCGCTCGTAGCCGTTGTAGGCGCCGGTGTTGACGTAGACATTGCCCTTGATGCTGGTGACGCCGAGCTGCTTGAACAGGGCCAGCAGATCCATGCGGGAGAGGGTGGGGTCGCCGACGAAGTTGATCCAGATATCGCCGTTGATGGTGTCACCCTGTTTGGCACCGGGTTGGGCCTGAATGTCGGTGGCGAAGCGGAAGTCGGCACCCAGCTCGAGGCGGGCCGCCAGCGCGGTGAGCACCTTCATGGTGGAGGCGGGGGCGATCATCTGATCCGCGTGGCGGGCAAACTCGACGCCGTTATTGCCCTGCACCATGATGGCGTACTGGCCACCCTGAGGGGGCGTCAGCGGGGCGGCATGAGCCGCCAGAGAAGAAAAGAGAGCACAAAAACCAATCAACAGCCGCTGCATAACATCCTCTAACGTGACGAAGGGCCCGGCAGTGGTGCCGACCCTGATAATTCAACCAGCCGATGCGGGATCGACGGGATAACGCAATTCATGCCATGTATGCCGGTCGCCATCATGCCAGCGAGTTGGCGGTACGATAGCGACCCTCATAATCAAAAATTTTCTCTTTTATCTGCCAGAAGCGACCCGATTTGCGGGCGATGACAAAATCCGGATGACGGAACTGGCTTTGCGCGGCCAGCACGCTCGCCAGGGTGGCAAATTCGGGCTCCAGCCCCGGGGCGGGCCAATGATGACGCACAAAGTGCTGTTGAAACAAGCGCCGTGCGCCCGGGGAGTGAAATCCGAAGTATTCGCTGAGGGTCAACCCATCCTCATCGTGATAGGTCACCTCCAGCCGCTCCCCCTGTTTGCCGCGCCCGGCTGTGAGGGTTAGCCCCGCGCAGCGGATCACCATGCAATCCTTGAGATTGAGCGCCTCTTTAAGCTTGTCGTCAGGGTCCACCAGCAGCTGATCGCAGCTCTGGCAGCTGCGGGCGGCGATGTCGTTCTCCGCACCGCAGCCGGGGCAGATCTTGGCGCGAAAGCGGTAGTCACACTCTTCGCGGTTGCCCTCATCATCTTCAAACAGCCCCTGACAGCGGCGGCCGTAGTGCTCGATCACCTTGCCATCCTCGTCGGTCTTGCCCCAGAAGGTGTTGGCAAAACCGCAGGCGGGGCAGGGCACCTGTACCGGCTCGGTACCGGCGTGGGGGCGAGGCTCCCCCACTTCGGGGGCGAACAGGTTGAAGTTGTTGCCCGCATAGTCGAGTACCAGACAATCGCTCTTGCCCGGCGAGAGACGCAGGCCCCGCCCCACAATCTGCTGATAGAGGGAGACCGACTCGGTGGGCCTGAGCATTACGATAAGATCGACATGGGGGGCATCGAAGCCGGTGGTGAGCACCGCCACGTTGACCAGAAACTTGAGCTCCCGCGCCTTGAAGGCGCTGATGAGGGCATCGCGCTCCGGCCCCGGCGTTTCGCCGGTGATAAGGGCTGCCTGCTGGCCTCGGGCGCCAAGCAGGCCGTGAATTTCACGGGCGTGTTCGACGGTGGCGGCGAAGATCATCACCCCCTGCCGGTCGGCGGCATACTCCAGCACCTGGCTCAGGATATGGGGGGTAACCCGCTCCTGGCGCTTGAGCTCGCCGTTGAGATCCGCCTCGCTGAAGAGGCCGTTCTCCCTCGCCACCAGCTTGCTGAAGTCGTAGTGGACTATGGGGGCATCCACCATGCGCGGCGGCGTCAGGTAGCCGTTTTTGACCATAAAACGCAAGGGCAGCTCGAACACGCAGTCGCCAAACAGCCGTTCGCCGTGGCTCTTGACCATGCCGTGATAGTGGCGCCGGTAGATCCAGCCCAGCCCGAGCCGATAGGGAGTGGCGGTGAGGCCGAGGATCTTGAGGGCCGGATTGGCGGCCTTGAGGTGGTCGATCACCTGATGGTACTGGCTGTCATCATCGAGCGAGACCCGATGGCACTCATCGATGATCAGCAGCGAAAACGCTCCGTCAAAGGCATCCAGATTGCGGGCAACCGACTGCACCGAGCCGAACACCACCTGGGCGCTCGCCTCCTTGCGATCCAGGCCGGCAGCGAAAATATCGGCCTTGAGCCCCCACGCCTCGTATTTAGCGTGGTTCTGCTCCACCAGCTCCTTGACGTGGGCCAGCACCAGCACCCGACCGCGCGCTTTGCGGGCCAGCTCGGCGATCACCAGACTCTTGCCGGCCCCGGTGGGCAGCACCACCACGGCGGGATCCGGGTGTTTGCGAAAGTGGCTGATAACGGCGTTGACGGCGTCGGTCTGATAGGGTCTGAGAACGAACATGCAGGCTTGGGTATGTCGATGTGGGGTGGTGCAAGATGGCGCCATTATAGGGTGCTTGCCGTCACAAAAACAGCGGGCCGGCATGATGCCGGCCCGCAGGGTGCTTGGGTGCTGATCAATGGAACGGGAAGATGTAGTTCATCCAGCTTGCCATGCGCAGCAGCACTTTGCGCATCACAGATACATGGTGGAAGTAGTGGGTATAGATGGCAGCCTGCCCGCTGGAGCCTGCAATTACCTGATACTTGGCCCACTCGGGGTCGGTGATGGAGATAACCACCGGCAGACGACCCGGGCGCACCGCAGTGGTTTGATCCAGCAGACCGGCGTTGGCCTGCACGTTACCGGCGGCAATGGCCGGAACCACGGCTGTCACCTTGCCTTTGAAGATCTTGCCGGGTACGCCATCGATCACCACTTCGGCCTCATCGCCCACCGCCAGTCTCTGCATGCTGTTCTGCCAGAACCAGCCGACGTAGGCGGTGTCATCCTTGTGGATGAAGGTCATCACCGGACGATACATGAAGGGGGTGGCGATCATGCCGGGGCGTAGGGCCAATTGCACCACATGACCATCGCTCGGGGCATAGACCACGGTTTGTGACTGCTGGTACTTGGCTTCCATCAGCTGGGCCTGCAGATCGTTCAGGGTGGCTTTCTGCTGGTCAATCTGGGCCACGATGTCGTCCACGTTGGCTTGGGTGACGTCGAGGTCGCGCTGCTTGCCCACGCCACGGCGCATCAGGTCGCTGGCGCGATCCCGATCCAGCCTGGCGGAGCGCAGTCTCGCCTCGATGGACTTGAGGTGTTCGCGGTTGGATTCGACCCGTGCGGTGAGGCTCTCCACTTTCAGGCGGAACGGCTCGTCATCGATGCGAAACAGCACATCCCCTTTTTTCACCGGCTGGTTGGCCTGTACCGGCACCTCAACCACCCGGCCCTTGACCAGCGGCACTATGGGGGTGGAGACGTAGTAGTTGCGCGCCATCTCGGAGTAGGGGTGGTTGTAGTTCATCAGCATGATCAGGGTGCCGATGAGCAGCACGCCGCCCAGTGCTGCTGTGGGGACGGTCCACTTGTTGAGCGGGATGCGGAAGATTTTGAAGATGGCGACACACAGTGCCGTGTAGGTCAGGATCAGTAGCAGGTCCATGGTTTATCCCTGTTGCTCACTCTGTTCGATAGTGTTGATACGGCTCTTCAGATCCGCCAACTCCTGCTTGAGGGCCGCCAGCTCCTCTTCATCTTCTTGCAGCCGCTGGCTAAAGCCCCAGCCGCGATCCGGCCGATAGAGGGTTGCCCAGATCCAGAGGAAGGGCCACAGCACGTGCAGGGTAAACAGGCTGACCCAACCTGCCACATGAATGGCATCCTGATGAGGGTGATTCCGATGTTTGGCAATCTCGTAAGGAATATCGTGGATAACGATGACGCCATAAAAAATGACCAGCCCGACAAAGACGAGCAGACCAAGGGCAAAATAATCAAGGGCCATTTATAACCTCCACTGGCATGACGCACAGCTTAATCATGGGTTCCAACAAGCACTAAAGCAATTAAGAATCACACATTTATCGTCAGTTTGCCCGGAATCTTAAGGAAGGTGCGAATAAGTCATATGGCACGAGAGCATTTACTGGTAACCCATTGATATTAAATGACTAAAATTTTCATTTTTTGTTCGTGGGATACTTGTTCGCACTTTCCTTAAAGCTATTCGCTGTATTGAAGCTGAAGCCGTTCGACAGTTGTCTTATTAGTCTTTTTGTCATTAAAAAAGGCGCCATCAGGCGCCTTTTTTGTGCTGCTTTCGCTGCATTTTTTGCTGTTTTTACCCTTCGCTGGTACTGCTGACCAGCGGCTGGCGGAACTTCATCAGGAAGGCCACGGTAATGGCCGCCGTTGCAGTCAGGCCGATGATGGTGGAGGTCCCCATCTCCAGCCCGAATCCGATGGGGGCGTTGGCCAGATAGGTGATCACCACAGCAGTCATGAACATGGCGGGAATGGTGCAGATCCAGTGCAGCTTGCCCTCTTTGATGAGGTAGGCAGCCGCAGCCCACAGCATGATGACGGCGGTGGTCTGGTTGGCCCAGCCGAAGTAGCGCCAGATCACCCCGAATTCAGCCTTGGAGATGATAAAACCAAGGATAAACATGGGGATGGCAATCAGCAGACGCTTGGCCAGCGGTTTCTGGGTCATCTTCAGGAAGTCCGCCACGATCAGGCGAGCACTGCGAAATGCGGTGTCGCCCGAGGTGATAGGCAGGATCACCACACCGAGAATGGCCAGAATGCCGCCCACGGTGCCGAGCAGGCTGGTGGAGACTTCGTGTACCACGGCTGCCGGGCCGCCGTTGGCCATAGTAGCGTTGAGCGCTTCGGTGCTGTCGTAGAAGGAGAGACCCAGGGTGCACCAGATAAGGGCGATGATCCCTTCACCGATCATTGCACCGTAGAAAATGAAGCGGCCGGATTTTTCGTTCTGCATGCAGCGCGCCATCAGTGGTGACTGGGTGGCGTGGAAGCCGGATACCGCGCCACAGGCGATGGTGATGAAGAGCAGCGGCCAGAGCGGCAGTTCGGTCGGGTGCAGGTTGGAGAAGTCCATCCCGGTGTTGTAGAAGCCTTTGCCGGAGGCGATCAGGCCAACGATGAGGCCGACCGACATGAAGACCAGCAGGGCGCCGAAGATGGGATAGAAGCGACCGATGATCTTGTCGATGGGGACAATGGTCGCGAGGATGTAGTAGGCAAAGATTGCCACAATCCAGTAGACCAGATCGGTGGAGGTGAGGTTGGCCAAGAGGCCCGCCGGGCTCAGCACGAATACCACGCCCACCAGCATCAGCAGCACCACGGCAAACAGGTTCATGAAGTGCTTGGCGGCGGTGCCCAGATGCTCACCGACCACGGTTGGCACCGAGGCCCCCTTGGCGCGTACCGACAGCATGCCGGAGAAGTAGTCATGTACCGCACCGGCGAAGATGCAGCCAAAGACGATCCACAGCATGGCGACCGGGCCGTAGAGGGCACCCAGGATCGGGCCGAAGATGGGGCCGACGCCTGCGATGTTGAGCAGTTGAACCAGATAGACTTTCTTGTCCGACATGGGGACATAGTCCACCCCGTCAGCCATGGTGATGGCGGGGGTTTTCAGCTCGGGTTTCGGGCTGAATATCCGTTCGATGAATTTGCCGTATATGAAGTAGCCGGCCACAAGTAAGCCGACACAGAGGAAGAACCAGATCATTGCTACGCTCCTGCATTGTTATTTTTTAGTGTGCAGAGCGAGTCTAAAACGGTTGCGCCTGACTGGCAGGTGAAATTCCCCGAGCGGCGCTTTGGCGCGCCGAGCGGTCGGCGGCTGTGATCAGGCGCACACTCCGCGGCTCAGTCCAGCCCCAGCTGATCTTTGAGCTCCTTGAGATAGCGACGACTGACCGGCACCCGGGCGCCGCTCGGGGTGACAATCTCTGCCAGCTGGTTATCCAGCAGCTGGATCTCGAAGATGGCGTTGGGGGAGACCAGATACTGGCGGTGGCAGCGCAGCAGCGGGCTCTTTTCTTCCAGCGATTTGAGGGTGAGCTGGGTGTGGAACAGCTCGCCCTGACAGGCCACATGGACCCCGCCCAGATCGGAGAAGGCATACTCCACCTGCGCGATGGGCAGCAGCCTGACCCGATTGTGCAGATAGCCCGGAATATGTTCGATAGTCGGGGCCAGCCGCTCGATGGGCTGCGGGGAGATATCCTGCTTGAGGCGAGCGAGGGTCTTGGCGAGCCGGGCGGGCTCCACCGGCTTGAGCAGGTAGTCGAAGGCGTTCTCTTCAAAGGCCTGAATGGCATATTCGTCAAAGGCGGTGACAAAGACGATGCGGGGCAGGGGGTCGAGCATGGCGACCAGCTCCATGCCGCTCAGCTTGGGCATCTGGATATCGAGGAACACCACGTCGGGCTTGAGGCGCTGAATAAGCGGCAGCGCCTCGATGGCGTTGGCCGCTTCCCCCACGATCTCGATGGCAGGATCGCAGGCCAGCTGCTGCCTCAGCTCTTCGCGGGCATAGTGTTCGTCATCGACTATCAGAGTGCGGATCATGGTTGCTCCTTGGGGATGGTGAACGACACCCGGGTCCACTGTTCCGGCTCGCACGCAATAGTCACGCCATAGCGCTCGCCAAAGGCGCTTTTCAGTCGCCGGTCTACGATGGTCATGCCCAGACCGTCGCCAGCGGGATGTGCTTGCCAGGTGCCTGCATTATCTTCCACATGGATGGTGACGCTGGTGGGATGCTCATCGGTCCAGAGGCGAATACGCCCCTGCTCCAGCAGAGTCGAGATGCCGTGCTTGATGGCATTCTCGATCAACGGTTGCAGGGTGAAGCTGGGCAGTCGCAGTGTGGCCAGATGGGGCGGGATCTCGTTTATCACCGTCAGCCGATCGCCAAAACGGGCCAGCTCGATCTCCAGATAGGATTGGCAGTGCTCCTGCTCCTCCTGCAGAGTCGCAAGGCCGCTCTGGCGTTTGAGGTTCTTGCGAAAGAACAGCGACAGATGCAGCAGCAGATCCCGCGCCTTGTCCGGATCGCGCCGGGTGATGGCACTGATGGTGTTGAGGGTGTTGAACAGAAAGTGGGGGTTGATCTGGGCTTGGATCAGCTTGAGTTCGGACTGCACCAGCAGCCGCTGATGCTGCTCCAGCCGACCGGCCAGCAACTGCTGTGACAGCAGGTTGGCAATCCCTTCCCCCAGGGTGTGGTTGATCTTGAGAAACAGCCGCTTCTTCGGCTCGTAGAGCTTGATGGTGCCGATCACCCCCTTGTCCCCCTGCAGCGGGATCACCAGCACCGAGCCCAGCTGGCAGGCGGAGGAGAGGCTGCACCGATAGGGCTGGCTGTTGCCATCGGCAAACAGCACCTTGTTCTGGGCGATGGCCTGCATGGTGATGGCTGACGCGATGGGGGTGCCCGGCAGATGGTGATCTTCGCCGGTGCCGATAAAGGCGAGGATCTGCTCGGTGTCCGTGATGGCGACCGCCCCAACGCCGGTCTCCTCCTGAATGATGCGGGCAATCTTGTTGCTTGCCTGTGGGGTAAAGCCCTGACTCATGATCCCCACTGTACGGTTGGCGATATTGAGCGCCTTGGCGGAGAAGACCCGGGAGAACTTCTCATACATCCGCTGCTGGTCGCGGATCATGCTGATAAAGAGCGCCGCGCCACAGGAGTTGGCCAGAATCATCGGGGTGGCGATGGTGCGTACCAACAGCAGGGATTTGTCGAACGGGGTCGCCACCAGCAGGATGATGACCATCTGCATGATCTCGGCATAGAGAGTGGTAAAGAAGGCGATGCGTGGTTCAAACAGGGCATCCGTTCGCCCCGAGCGCATCAGTCGCCAGTGCACTATGCCCCCGAGCAACCCCTCGCAGGTGGTGGAGATGGCGCAGGCGAGATCGGTAAATCCCCCCAGCGTATAGCGGTGCAGACCGCCGGTCAGCCCCACCAGAAAGCCCACCAGCGGTCCCCCCAATAATCCCCCCAAGACGGCGCCGACCGCCCGGGTGTTGGCGATGGCATCGTCGATATCGAGGCCCACATAGGTTCCGAGGATGCAAAAACATGAAAATATTATGTATATCAGTACCTTGTGAGGAATCCTCACTGAATAGTTGGCAAGCGGGCGAAGCAGCGGGCTTTTCGAGAAGAGATAGGCGATCACCAGGCTGACGCTCATCTGCTGTAACAAAGAGAGAACCAACTGCATAAAAAACGCGCCTCATCAGCCAGCCTAAAAAACAACCAGCCCGTGAATAAGTGTGATCAAGATCTTGTTCGGTTGGCCCTGCGGGTCGCAACGGACCGCCAGTTTGCCAGAACAAATGGATAAAACTACATTAAATCAGCATGTTAAATTGATATTTGTGTAAGAGGCGACAGATTGCTATTGATGGATAGAGCATGAATGTATCCGTCGGATACGCCACATGGAAGTGGCATGCTCCGCCCGGCCCCCCTGGCTGGGCGTTTTTTATACATGATCAGATGGCAACCTGTTGGTGGGGATTCGTGCAATTATTCCGGTTTGTCCAATGAGTTATCCCCAGCTTCTGGGGATAACTCAGAATGCAAAGTAGTAACAGAAGCGGCGGGTCAGATTGAAGAACTGCCGCTGTCCCTCATCCAGCTCCTCCTGTTTGATAAAGGCACTGATGGTGCGTTCATCTTCCCGCAGATCGATCATGGCGACCGCTTCCGGCCGCTGGGCCTTGATATAGGGCAGGATCTTCGGCTTGAGGGGCATGGTGGGTTCGGTAGAGAGTACCAGCGCAATGCTCTCGTCGGAGAGTTTCACCAGGGATCCCGGCGGGTAGACCCCCAGCACCTTGACCAGCAACTTGACCAGATTCTGGTCGAACTTCTTCTGGGATAACTTGTAGAGCTGGCTGATGGCCTGACTCGGTGCCGCCGGCGTGCCGCTGTTGCGGGGATGAAGCAGCTCGTCGTAGAAGTCGACCAGTCCGATCAGCCGCGCCAGCGGCGGGATCTCCCCCCCCTTGATCCCCAGCGGATAACCGCTACCGTCGAGCCGTTCGTGGTGCAGATGGGCTACCTGACGAATTTTGGGCTCAAAGGCATTGAGTTGGTTCAGCATGTCAAATCCGTACTGGGGATGCATCTTGAGGAAGTTCTGCTCGGCCTTGTTTAGCTCACCACGCTTTTGGGTGATCTGGCTGGGAATTTTCAGTTCGCCGATGTCGTGGATAAGTCCCGCAAGCCCGGTCTCTTCCAGCTCGATGGGATTCATCCCCAGTTCGCGCGCCATCAACATGGCAATGAAAGCCACATTGAGACTGTGCTGCAGCAGGACATCGGTGTGGGGACTGCGGATCAGGTGGAGCCCGAGGGGGCCCTCGTGCTGACTGAGGGTGAAGGCGGCATTGCGGACGATCTGTGCGGTGTTGGCCAGCCCTTCATCCGGTTTGAGGTTGAGTGCCCCGAGCGCATCGCGTAGCTCGCTCATGGATTGGCCAAAGGCCTTGTCGGCGGCGCGCATGGAGCGGCGAAAGGCCTTTTCGTCAAAGGGGGGCGGGCCGGCATCAATCAGGGACTCCAGCTCTTCGAGATCGGGCCCGGCATCGGGGATATCGCCACGCAACAGTGGCTCGATAGGCAGATCGCTCTTGTCGGGGTCGACCATCAGCAGGGTGAGATCAAGATGACGGAGAATGTCGAGTTGCTGCTGATCCTTGATCTTGAAGGTATTGAACATAAACGGGTGGTTAGTCCATCCCGTGGGGAGATGGATATAGTGGCCTACTCTCAATTGCTCTATCGAGGCTTGGATCAGTGCCATCGGTTAACCTGCATTTCATGAATGCCTACTCAACAAGCTAGCAAAATCCGATGGATAGACAACTAAAAATCCATTTCGGGGCAGCGGAGCACCCCGTGCTGTGATGGGGCGCACGAGCGCCGTGCTTCTCTTCTTAATTCGCGCTTAAGTTTTACTTCCTACGCTGGCCCCGTCGTTTTTGTTGGCTTGGCCGGCCCGCTGCACTGCAGGCCGGTATGTAGGAGTTGTTTATGCGTGTAACTCTCGGTGTACTGCAAACCAATCTGTTGCTGGTGCTCTTTTTCGCCCTGGTACTGAACTGGCCAATCTTTTTGCATTTCTATACGGTGCTCAGCGCCCTGACCCATGTCAAAGCCGGATTTGCCATCTCGATCCCGCTGGTGCTGATCGCGGCGCTCAATGCCGTGTTTATTCCCTTCACGTTCCGGTTTGTGCTCAAGCCCTTTTTTACTGTGCTCATTCTGACTGGCTCCATCGTAAGTTACGCCATGCTCAAATACGGCGTCATCTTCGATGCCGGCATGATCCAGAACATAGTGGAGACCAACAGTGGTGAGGCGGGGGCCTATTTGAATGGCTCGGTTGCGCTCTGGTTTCTGCTGACCGGGCTGCTGCCTGTTCTGGTGCTCTGGTCACTGCGGATCCGCTATCCGGCTCGCTGGTATCAGGGGTTGGCGTTGCGGGCAGGTGTATTGGCTATCTCTCTGCTGTTTATCGGGGGCGTCGCGGCACTTTACTATCAGGATTACGCCTCGGTCGGTCGCAACAACAAGTCGCTGGCCAAAGAGATTGTGCCTGCCAACTATGTGCACGGCCTCTACAAATATGGGCGGGATGTGCTGTTTGCCACGCCGCTCCCCTACCAGCATCTGGGGACCGATGCCAGGGTGGTGGCCCGGGGAAGCAAGCCGACTTTGATGTTCCTGGTGGTGGGGGAGACGGCGCGCAGCCAGAACTACTCCCTTAACGGGTATGGCAAGGCGACCAACAGCTTTACGGCAAAAGAGCAGGGAGTGGTGTCGTTCAGGGATGTGCGCTCCTGCGGTACAGCAACCGCCGTTTCGGTGCCCTGCATGTTCTCCAACCTCACGCGCCGTGGCTACGATGACCAGCTTGCCAGCTCCCGTGACGGCCTGCTCGATGTGCTGCAACATGCCGGAGTCTCGGTATTGTGGAAAGAGAACGATGGCGGCTGCAAAGGGGTGTGCCGCAATGTGCCGACCATCGAGATCCTTCCCAAGTCCTATCCTGCGCTCTGTCAGGGGGAGTCTTGCTATGACGAGGTGCTGCTGGAGGGGCTGGATCAGCAGATTGTCGAGATGAAGGGCAACAAGCTGGTGGCTTTTCACCTGATGGGCAGCCATGGCCCGACCTATTTCCGTCGTTACCCTGCCAGCGAGCGCGTCTTTATGCCGGACTGCCCGCGCAGCGACATTGAAAACTGCAGCAACGAAGAGCTGGTCAATACCTATGACAACACCATCCGCTACACCGACAAAGTGGTGGGGCTGCTGATCGACAAGCTCAAGTCGCTGGAGAGCCAGTATGATGTGGGACTGGTCTATCTCTCCGATCACGGTGAATCCCTCGGGGCCATGGGGCTCTATCTGCATGGCACGCCATACAAGTTTGCGCCGGATGATCAGACACGGGTGCCGCTGCTGACCTGGTTCTCGCCTCAGTTACAGGCCGATCGCCAGCTTGATATGGGTTGCCTGGCGGCGGAGGCGAGCAGCCAGCGCTTCTCCCATGACAACCTCTTTCACTCCATGCTGGGGATCATGGATGTGCAGACGAGTGTTTACGACAACAAGCTGGATCTGTTCAAGCCATGTCGTGCGGGCTAAATCGCCAGCAAGCACACAATAGAAAACGGCAGCCAGTGGCTGCCGTTTGGTTATCTCGCAAGATCAGTGTCTTACTTCTGCTCCATGATGATCTGCAGCAGATCTCCCTCCAGCAGGGCGCGCTTGACCAGTGCAAAGCCGCCATAGGTCGGCTGGTTCTGGAAGCGGGCTTTCACGATGGGCAGGCCACGGTGGAAGCTCGGCAGGGATTGATGCTCGACGCAGCGACGGATGGCCGGGAAGAGGATCTCTTCGGCGGCGGTGATTTCACCGGCGATCAGCACCTTCTGCGGGTTGAACAGGTTGACCGTAATAGCCACCGCCCGTCCCAGATGCTCACCCACGTTCTCGATGACGCTGCGGGCCAGTTCATCGCCCGCCAGCGCCGCCTTGCACACCTCCTGAATGGTGATGTGCTTCTCCTGCAGCGCGCTCTGATGACCGCGGCTGATGAGCTCCTTCACCTTGTCGATGATCGCTTCGTTGGAGGCGATGGTTTCGAGGCAGCCGAAGTTGCCACAGTGACAGCGCTTGCCGAGCGGCTCGACCTGGATATGGCCGATCTCGCCGACGTTGCGGTTCTGGCCGAGGAACACCTGACCCTTGGTGATGATCCCCGAGCCCGTCCCCTGGTGGACGCTCACCAGAATGGAGTCCATGCAGTCGCGGGACTCGCCGAAGAAGTGTTCGGCTAACGCCAGCGAGCGGGTGTCGTTGCCCACGTAGCAGGGGAGGTTGAAGTGGTTCTCAAGCAGCTTCGCCAGTCCCAGATTGCGGATGTGGTACTTGGGGGTGTAGATGACCATGCCGGATTCCGGGTTGACCAGACCCGGCATGGTCAGCGCGATGCTGATGAGGTTGCGACAACGTTCGCGGTTGGCATCGATAAAGGCGCCAATCTCACGCAGCAGCATGTCGACCACGGGTTGCTGGTCGATCTCGGTCACCTGAATGACGTGCTGGTCGAGCTCCTTGCCATCGAGGTCATAGAGACTCAGTTGCAGGTAGCCGCGGCCCAGCTTGGCAGAGACAAACTGAAAGCGATGTTTGATGGTGGTCAGGGAGATGGCACGCCGCCCGCCGGTTGAGGCTTGCGGAGAGGTCTCCTTGATCAGGCCATGCTCGATCAGTTGCCGGGTTATTTTGGTCACGCTGGCCGGGGCCAGCTGACTCAACTCGGCAATCTTGACCCGGGAGATGGGGCCTTGCAGGTCGATGAGCCGATACACGGCTGCACTGTTGACCTGCTTGATAAGATCTACGTTTGCTATTTGTCCGCCAGTCATGATGTCACTGTTGTGTGTAGTGTCCGTTAACCACGGTCCCACGGACCGTGAAGTCCTGATCGAAGACAGTGAGGTTGGCTACTTTACCGACCTGGATACTACCGAGACGTGAGTCCCATCCAATGGCGCGAGCGGGGTAGAGGCTGGCCATTCTCAGTGCTTCATCGAGCGGTAATCCGACCTGCTTGACCAGATTTTCCACCCCCTCAATCATGGTGAGGGAGGAACCGCCGAGTGTACCATTCTCGTCGACACACTGACCATCGCGTAAAAAGACGGTGGTGCCACAAAAATCAAATTTCTCAAAGCCTTCCGGCGCTCCGGCTGCCGCGGTGGCATCGGTGACCAGCACCAGTCGCTCCCCCAGCGCCTTGTGAGCCAGACGCACGTTGGCCCAGTGCACGTGGTGGCCATCGACGATGATGCCCGCATAGACATCCTTGCGATCGTAGATGGCGCCCACGACGCCCGGCTCGCGACCGTTGAGGGTCGGCGTCATGGCGTTGTAGAGGTGGGTCGCAAAGCGAATACCGTTATCAAACCCGGCCATGGCCTGATCGTAACTGGCGGCAGTGTGACCGGCCGAGACCAGAATGCCCGCTTCCACCAGACGGCGGATATGGGCCGGCTCGTTGCGTTCCGGTGCCAGGGTGATCTTGGTGATGGCATCCGCGTTGGCGCAGAAGAAGTCGATCATCTCGTCCGCTGGCTGACGAATTTGCGCGGCAGGGTGGATCCCCTTGCGCTTGAGGTTGGTATAAGGCCCTTCCAGATGGACGCCCAGCACCTCGTTGGGGTGTGCAGCCATGTAGTCACGGGTCACCGCAACGGCCTGCTTCATGTCGGCATCCGGACTGGTGATCAGGGTCGGCAGGAAGCTGGTGGTACCGGATTTGAGGTTGGCCGCCTGCATGGTTGCCAGGGTCTCGACCGTGATGTCGGTGTTGAACATCACCCCGCCGCAGCCGTTGAGCTGCACATCGATAAAACCGGCGGTCAGGTTGGCGCCTTTGAGGTCAATTTGCTCGATGCCTGCAGGCAGTTCGGCCAGGTGAGAGATGGCGACAATCTTGTCGCCCTCGATAAGCACCCCGTAGCCGGTCAGCACGCAGCTGCCGGTGTAGAGGGTACAGTTGGTCAATGCGTACATGGCGACTCCTTACAGACGGCCGATGTTGGCGGCTTCCAGTTGCTGGAAGTAGCGAACGGTCTTGACCTTGAGCTCCATGGTGGAGGGCTCGTCGCACACCATCATTCCCTTCGGATGCAGTTGCAGGGTGGAGATGGTCCACATGTGGTTGACGCTGCCTTCCACGGCGGCCTGCAGGGCCAGTGCCTTGCCGTGACCGGTGACCAGGATCATGATCTCTTCCGCATCCATCAGGGTGCCGACACCCACGGTCAGGGCCAGCTTGGGCACCTGCTCCATGTCGCCACCGAAGAAGCGGGAGTTGGCGATGCGGGTGTCTTCGGTCAGGGTCTTGACCCGGGTGCGGGAGGAGAGGGAAGAGGCCGGTTCGTTGAACGCGATGTGGCCGTCGTTACCCACGCCACCCATGAACAGGTGGATCTTGCCGTAGGACTTGATTTTGTCTTCGTAGCGCTTGCACTCGGCCACCAGATCCTCGGCATTGCCGTTGAGGATGTTGATGTTCTCGGGACGAATGTCGATGTGGCTGAAGAAGTTGTTGTGCATGAAGCTGTGGTAGCTCTCCGGGTGATCTTCCGGCAGGCCAACGTACTCGTCCATGTTGAAGGTGACCACATTCTGGAAGCTCACTTCACCGGCTTTGTGCAACTCGATCAGGCGCTTGTAGGTGTTGAGCGGGGTGCCACCGGTGGGCAGGCCCAGTACGAAAGGGCGATCGCTGGTCGGCTTGAACGCGTTGATGCGGTCAACGATGTAACGAGCAGACCACAGGCCTACTTGGCTGGCAGATTTCAACGGGATCAGGCGCATATGGGATACCTCTGTGTCGGGTTGCGACCGGTTTGGCGGTGGCAATTGGCTAAGACGGATTCAAGTTGTTTTATAGCGTAAATAAAGATTGCGAACTAAGCCACATCTATCCACCACCTTTATCTTGTTTGGGTGATAACGATCACGATTATCGGTTTATTAATTTGCGCAGCGAAATAAAAGCCCTAGACTGCCAATCAAGCCTTGATGGCTTATGCGTCAAACGTGATAAGCACTTAATTTCTAGAAAAACATTAACTAAGGAGAGGAACCGTGAACATTCTCGGTTATTTGCAAAAGATCGGCCGTGCCCTGATGGTGCCGGTAGCGGTATTGCCTGCCGCAGCGATCCTGATGGGGGTTGGCTACTGGATTGACCCGAATGGTTGGGGTGGTGACAGTGCGCTGGCTGCCTTCCTGATTAAAGCGGGCGCAGCCATTATCGATAACATGTCCGTACTGTTCGCAGTCGGTGTCGCTTACGGTATGTCCAAGGATAAAGACGGTTCTGCTGCTCTGGCAGGTTTGGTCGGCTTCCTGGTCGTTACCACCCTGCTGAGCCCGGGCGCTGTGGCCCAGATCAAGAGCATCCCGGTGGAGCAGGTTCCTGCCGCGTTTGCCAAGATCAGCAACCAGTTCGTGGGTATCCTGTGTGGTGTTATCGCCGCTGAGCTGTACAACCGCTTCAGCAGCGTCGAGCTGCACAAGGCACTCTCCTTCTTCTCCGGTCGTCGTCTGGTACCGATCGTAACCTCCGTAGTGATGATCGTCGTATCTTTCATCCTGATGGCCGTATGGCCGGCAATCTACGGTGGTCTGGTCTCCTTCGGTGAGTCCATCGTGAGCCTGGGTTCTACCGGTGCCGGTATCTACGCCTTCTTCAACCGTCTGCTGATCCCGATCGGTCTGCACCACGCCCTGAACTCCGTGTTCTGGTTCAACGTGGCCGGTATCAACGACATCCCGAACTTCCTGGGTGGTCAGGCTACCATCGATGCCGCTCTGGCCGCTGGCAAGAGCCTGGAGCAGGTGAAAGGTGTGGTCGGTATGTACCAGGCTGGCTTCTTCCCCATCATGATGTTCGGTCTGCCGGGTGCCGCTCTGGCCATCTACCACTCCGCCAAGAAAGAGAACAAAGAGAAAGTTGCCTCTATCATGATCGCAGCTGCCTTTGCCTCCTTCTTCACCGGTGTAACCGAGCCGCTCGAGTTCTCCTTCATGTTCGTGGCGCCGGTACTGTATGTCATTCACGCTGTGCTGACCGGTATCTCCGTGTTCATCGCTGCCTCCATGCAGTGGATGGCCGGTTTCGGTTTCAGTGCCGGTCTGGTGGATATGGTGCTCTCCAGCCGTAACCCGCTGGCGACCAACTGGTACATGCTGATCCCTCAGGGTCTGGTCTTCTTCGGCCTCTACTACACCGTGTTCCGCGTAGTGATTGCCAAGCTGAACCTGAAAACCCCGGGTCGTGAAGATGACGAAGATACTGCTCCGGCTGCCGCTCAATCTACCAACCGTACCGAGCTGGCCAAGCAATACCTGGAAGTGCTGGGTGGTCAAGAGAACCTGGTCTCCATCGATGCCTGCATCACCCGTCTGCGTCTGACTCTGAAAGACCGCAGCATCGTCGATGAGCGCAAGCTGAAAGCCCTGGGTGCGGCCGGTGTGGTCAAACTCGGTGAGCAGAACCTGCAGGTGATTCTGGGTCCATTGGCCGAAATCATCGCCGGTGAGATGAAAGCCCTGCGTTAATCGAGCGACTCGCTCACCTCAAGTCTAAGTCCATTGTTGACATAACTAAGGGCCCCGCTCAGGGGCCCCATATAAAAAAGCCAAGAAAATCCAACCTTTACTTCAAATGAGAGCAGCAGTTATGAACTTGAAACATTCTCTGTTAGCCATTGCCATGTCTACCGTTTTTGTCAGCCAGGTCCAGGCAGCCGATGCCGCCAAGCAGGCTGTGGTCGACTCCCTCGCCAACAACCTGGTGGTCAAGTATGAAGTGGTCACCAACGACGGCGCCGGTGCCGGCCTCGATTGCCAGGCGCTCGGTTCCGAGTGGGCGAGCTGTGGCGTTGCCAAGCTGCACCTGACCAATACCGGTGCGGACGTCACCTCCAAAGACTGGAGCATCTACGTCTCTTCCATTCGTCGTATCCAGCGTGTGGATAACGACCAGTTCACCATCACTCACCTGACCGGCGATCTCTATCGTTTGACGCCAACCGAGAAGTTCCAGGGCTTTGCCAAGGATGCCACGGTCGAAGTGCCGCTGGTGGTGGAATACTGGGTACTGTTCGAATCTGACATCATGCCGAACTGGTATGTCGCCAGCGAAGGTGCCGAGCCGAAAGTACTGGCCAGCATGAGCAACATCAATGATGCCAGCACCTACGAGAAGCCGATGCCGGCCGATGGCTGGAAGCGTACCAAGGATGACAAGAACATCCTGATGAACAGCGAGACCCGCTTCGCGGCCAACCAGACCAGCACCCTGCTGCCGGCTGGCAAGATTGACAACCAGATCCTGCCGACCCCGATGAAGCAGGTAGTCAAAGCTGGCCCGCAGGTTGACTTCTCTACCATCAAACTCAATGCCCTGGACTTGCCGAGCGATCGCGCCGAGGCCCTGAAGGCTCAACTGACCAAGCTGGGTGTTACCCTCTCCGACACCGGCTACCCGGTGACCATCAAGCTCGGCAGCAAGCTCAAGCAGGCTGAAGGCTATGACATGACCATCGGTCAGAAGGGCACCGTGATCCAGGGTCGCGACATCGACGGGGCATTCTGGGGTGCACAATCCCTGATCTCCCTGCTGGGTGTTGATGACAAGCTGGTGAGCCCGATGACCGTCGAGGATGCGCCGCGCTTTGAATACCGTGGCATGCAGACCGACGTGGCCCGTCACTTCCGCAGTCTGGATACCATGAAGAAGCTGGTTGACCAGATGTCTGCCATGAAGCTCAACGTGCTGCACCTTGGCCTGACCAACGATGAAGGCTGGCGTCTGGAGATCCCGGGTCTGCCGGAGCTGACTCAGGTCGGTAGCCAGCGTTGCCACGACGAGTCCGAAACCAAGTGCCTGATGCCGCAACTGGGTTCCGGCCCGACCAGCGACAACCAGGGTTCCGGTTTCTACAGCAAGTCTGACTACGTGGATCTGGTGCGTTATGCCAAGGCCCGCGGTGTGACCGTGATCCCCGAGATCAACATGCCGGCCCACGCTCGTGCTGCCGTGATCTCCATGGAAGCGCGCTACAAGCGTCTGATGGCGGAAGGCAAAGAAGCGGAAGCCAACTAGTTCCGTCTGACTGATCCGGCTGACACCTCCAACGTCACCTCGGTCCAGTTCTACGACAAGATGTCCTTCATCAACCCTTGCCAGCCGGGTGCTGCCACCTTCGTGGCCAAGGTAATGGATGAAGTTGCCCAGATGCACCAGGCCGCCGGTCAGCCGCTGACCGCATGGCATTACGGTGGTGATGAGGCGAAGAACATCATGCAGGGCGGTGGCTATCAGGATCCGGCCGTTACCAAGAAAGAAGAGCTGGTCGCCTGGAAAGGTAACGTCGACTCCAGCAAGCAGGACAAGCCGTTTGGCAAGTCCCCGATGTGCCAGAAGATGATCGACGAAGGCAAGATCAAGGAAGTGGGCGAGCTGCCGGTTTACTTCGCCAAGGAAGTGGGCCAGATGGTCAAAGACCGCGGCTTCTCTACCCTGCAGGCGTGGGAAGATGGCCTGAAGTACGCCAGCGGTGCCAAGGACTTCGCCACCGACAACACCCGTGTCAACTTCTGGGAAACCCTCTACTGGGGTGGCTTCAACGAAGCGATGAAGTGGGCCCACAAGGGTTACCAAGTGGTGCTGTCCAACCCGGATTACCTCTACTTCGACTTCCCGAACGAAGTACACCCGGCCGAGCGTGGCTACTACTGGGCAACCCGTTTCAACGACACGCGCAAGGTGTTTGCCTTCGCCCCGGAAAACCTGCCACAGAACGCCGAGACCTCGGTTGACCGCGACGGCAACGCCTTCGTGGCCAAAGGTGACCAGGATCCGGTCAAGTTCAAGGGGATCTCCGGTCAGCAGTGGAGTGAAACCGTGCGTACCGATGCTCAGTATGAGTACATGGTCTACCCGCGTATCTTCTCCGTGGCCGAGCGTGCCTGGCACAAAGGTGGCTTCGAGCTGAACTATGTGAAGGGTCGCGAGTTCTCCGGCGAGACCAAGTTCGTCAACAAGGCCACCCTCAACAAAGAGTGGAACCAGTTTGCCAACGTATTGGGTCAGCGCGTGCTGCCGAAACTGGATCAGGCCGGTGTTGAATACCGCCTCTCCGTACCGGGTGCCAAGGTAGTGAACGGTGTGCTGGAAGCGAACGTGGATCTGCCGGGTCTGCCCATCCAGTACAGCCTGGACGGTACCAACTGGAGTGCCTATGACGCCGCGGCCAAGCCGAGCGTGAATGGCAAGGTCTACCTGCGTACCACCAGCTTCAATGGCAAGCGCACCAGCCGTGTCACCGAACTGAACTGATAGCAGTCAACCGTTAACATGAGGTGGGTCGCAAGACCCGCCTTTCCCAAGGGCGATGGCGCATCGGGTTTGGGAAAGGTTGACTGTGCGTGTGAGCCTTTGTTGTGTGTAATTGTCTGTTTTGTGTTTTTCATCACTTTCAGCCCCGCCTAGTGCGGGGCTTTTTTATGCATTTGGTGTGCAATGTGCCAAGCCACGCCGTTTTTAGTGGCGCAATGGCCGGGAAATGGCCCGGAAGTGCCAAATTCAGGTTGAGACAGCGCCCGTAATAAGGGATCATACCCGGCTTGACGGCGGGGGGATGAGGGTGCCAGCCGGCACAACTTCCGCCAGTGACGCTTTTTTGAGGTGAGCCATGAGTCAGGCGAACAGCCCAACTAACTTTATTCGTCAGATCATTGATGAAGATCTGGCCAGCGGTAAGCACAGCAGCGTGCATACCCGTTTTCCGCCCGAGCCGAACGGTTATCTCCATATCGGCCACGCCAAATCCATCTGCCTGAACTTCGGCATCGCCCGCGACTATCAGGGCCAGTGCAACCTGCGTTTCGATGACACCAACCCGGTGAAGGAAGATATCGAGTACGTAGAGTCCATCAAGCAGGACGTACAGTGGCTCGGCTTCCAGTGGAACGGCGAGATCTGCTACTCCTCCGACTATTTCGACAAGCTGCACGGCTACGCCATCGAGCTGATTGAAAAGGGTCTGGCCTATGTGGACGAGCTGACGCCCGAGCAGATGCGCGAGTACCGTGGCACTCTGACTGAAGCTGGCAAGAACAGCCCGTTCCGCGATCGCAGCGTGGAAGAGAACCTGGCGCTGTTTGCCAAGATGAAGAATGGCGAGTTCGCCGAAGGCACCGCCTGCCTGCGCGCCAAGATCGACATGGCATCCCCCTTCATGGTGATGCGTGATCCGGTTATCTACCGCATCAAGTTTGCCCACCACCACCAGACCGGTGACAAGTGGTGCATCTACCCGATGTATGACTTCACCCACTGCATCTCGGACGCGCTGGAAGGGATCACCCACTCCATCTGCACCCTGGAGTTCCAGGACAACCGTCGTCTGTACGACTGGGTGCTGGATAACATCACCATCGACTGCCACCCCCGTCAGTACGAGTTCTCTCGTCTGAACCTCGAATACACTGTCATGTCCAAGCGCAAGCTGAACCTGCTGGTGACCGAGAAGCACGTCGATGGTTGGGATGACCCGCGTATGCTGACCGTCTCCGGTCTGCGTCGTCGTGGTTACACTCCGGCCTCCATTCGCGAGTTCTGCAAACGCATCGGCGTCACCAAGCAGGACAACATCGTCGAGATGAGCATGCTGGAAGCCTGCATCCGCGAAGACCTCAACGAGCATGCCCCGCGCGCCATGGCCGTGCTGCATCCGGTGAAAGTGGTCATCGAGAACCTGGCTGCCGATGAAGTGCTGACTGCCCCGGCCCACCCGAGCAATGCCGAGATGGGGACCCGCGAGCTGAACTTTACCCGTGAAATCTTCATCGACGAAGCGGACTTCAAAGAAGAGGCGAACAAGCAGTTCAAGCGTCTGGTGCTGGGCAAGGAAGTGCGTCTGCGCAATGCCTATGTGATCAAGGCCGAGCGCATCGAGAAAGATGCCGATGGCAAAGTCACCTGCATCTACTGCTCCTACGATCCCGAGACTCTGGGCAAGGATCCGGCCGATGGCCGCAAGGTGAAAGGGGTGATCCACTGGGTCAGCGCCACCCACTCCCTGCCAGCGGAAGTGCGTCTCTACGACCGTCTGTTCAAGGTGCCGAACCCGGGCGCCGAGGATGACTTCGAAGCTGCGCTGAACCCGGAATCTCTGGTGATCATCGAGGGGGCCCGTGTCGAGGCTTCCCTGAAGGACGCCAAGCCGGAGCAGGCTTACCAGTTCGAGCGTGAAGGTTACTTCTGCGCCGACAACAAGCTCTCCAGCCCGGAGCATCTGGTGTTTAACCGCACCGTTGCCCTGCGCGACTCCTGGGGCAAGGTAGAAGGCTAAGCCGATGGGGCAGGGGAAACCCTGCCCTGTGTGCTGCCAGCGGCCTGCGCCGGACAATAAAAAAGCCAGCTGATGCTGGCTTTTTTTATTGTCCGTTATCTGCAAGTCGCGGGCGACTTATTCGTCGTGCTTGCACTCACCGGTAGCACAATGACCGTAGAGGTAGAGGCTGTGGTTGGTGAGACGGATATTGAATTTCTTGGCGATCTCGCGCTGACGCTGTTCGATCACTTCGTCGGAGAACTCGATCACCTTGCCGCAGTCGAGGCAAACCAGGTGGTCGTGGTGCTCCTGAGTGGCCAGCTCGAATACCGACTTGCCACCTTCGAAGTGGTGACGGGTAACGATACCGGCATCATCAAACTGGTTGAGAACGCGATAGACGGTAGCGAGACCAATCTCTTCACCCAGGTCGATCAGTCGTTTATAGAGATCCTCGGCGCTGGTGTGCTGGCAGTCCGGCTGTTGCAGGATTTCCAGGATTTTGACCCGGGGCAAGGTGATCTTGAGCCCGGCCTTTTTTAACGCTTGGTTGTTGTCTGCCATATTCTACTTATTCGCATTCTCGAAGGTGGGGTTATTCTGATGGACTGCCGCAGGAATGGCAACCTTGAACTCGCTTGGCCTGTCATTATAGGTCGTAGCCTCCCTAAAAATAAACCCAGCAATTCAAGGGGTTTAGTCATAAATGGCCGGTTGGATTGAAATAATCAATCGTGTCGTCCGACTTGCTGGCATGGCAGATGTTGATAAGATGTAACTTTCATATTTCTGGTCGGATGAGATCCATGGATTGGCTTTTTGACAATGCGGCCTGGGTGCGCCGCGCACTCAACGCCTGGCCCCCTTTCTGGGGTGCCGGTATCAAGATAGAGACCCTGAGCGATGACTTTCGTTATTGCCGGGTGACCCTGAAATCCCGCTGGTGGAACAAGAATGCCAACCGCACCCAGTTTGGCGGCAGCATGTTTGCCATGACAGACCCCATCTATCCACTGATGCTGATGGGCTACTTCAAGAATCGCTACTACGTCTGGGACAAGGCGGGCAGCATCAACTACATCAAGCCGGGCAAGGGCAAGCTGGTGGCCGAGTTCAACCTGACCGAGGGCAAGCTGGCCGAAATCGTGGCGGCGACCGAAGGTGGCAACAAGCACTTCCCCGAATTCGAGGTGACGGTGCAAGACAAGAGCGGCGAGCTGGTGGCGCAGGTCAATCGCACCCTCTATGTGCGGGCCAAACCGGAGCACAGAGGTGAATAACAGGGAAGAATAAAGGCAGGCATCGCAACAAGCAGATACAACAAGGGCCCCGTCGGGGCCCTTGTTGTCAGAGGTATGAGGGGGAGGTGGATTACTCCAGCTCGCCCAGGCACATCTCTTCGTGCAGCTGCTTGCACCAGCCCTTGACGCGCTCAGCAGTCAGCTCCGGCTGGCGATCTTCATCGATACCCAGACCGACAAAGTGCTTGTCATCGACCAGTGCCTTGGAGGCTTCGAACTCGTAGCCGGCAGTCGGCCAGTGACCGATGATGATGGCGCCTTTTGCTTCGACGATGTCACGCAGGGTGCCCATGGCGTCGAGGAAGTACTCGGAATAGTCTTCCTGATCACCGCAACCGAAGATGGCGACCAGCTTGTTGGTGAAGTCGATTTCGCCCAGATCGGGGAAGAAGTCGTCCCAGTCGGCCTGGGCTTCGCCGTAGTACCAAGTCGGGATGCCGAACATCAGCAGATCAAAGCTCTCGATGTCGGCCTTGCTGCTCTTGGCGATGTCACGGACTTCAATCAGGTTTTTGCCCAGCTCTTTCTGGATCATCTTGGCGACAGCTTCGGTGTTACCGGTATCGCTGCCAAAAAACAGACCTACACTTGCCATAGTGTTTAGTTACCCGTATTTGGTGTTAATGCTCAACGCTCAGACTGCAATGTCCACCGCAAAGGCGGACTCAATCTGTTGTTTCAGGATAGATTGGATCAGCTCGGCTCGGCTGATGTTCTGTTGTAACGCAAGTTGGTTCAGGCGCTCCAGCAACTCGGCCTCCACCTTTAACTCTACCCGCTTCAGCCCATTTTCCCGATCGCGCTTAAGCTGGTTACGCTTGTTGATCTTGAGCTGGGTCTCGCGGGGGAGTGGATTGGTCTTTGGCCTGCCGGGGCGCTTCTCATTTGCGAACAGATCCAGTGTTGTTCGATCAGTTTGCTGTTTGGCCATACATCACAGATGAAAATAAGTTAGCCGAGTCCTGAGCCTTCCCAGCCCAGTTCGATCAGCCCCTTGGCGACAAAACCCGCACAACCCAGAAACAGTACCAACCAGACGATAAAACGACCGAAACGGGGCACGTTGCCGCGCTTGAGCACGTCCTGAATGGCCAGGCCAATCAATATGAAAATGGCCACAAAGAATAACTTGAGGCCCAAACTTTCGATCAGGTCGATATGTTCACTTAGCATGGATTGCGCACACTCCTTATGACGGGCGCACTATATCACAAAGGATTTGAAACTGTTAACCGCCTGTCGACAGGAAATCCACAACCAATTTGTTGAACAGAGCCGGTTTTTCCGCATGCAGCCAGTGGCCGGTACCCGCGATGACACGCACCTTTGCCGCCGGGAATTGGGCCAGTGCCGCCTCGCTGTATTGCGGCTGCATATAGTCAGAATCCCCCCCCTTGATAAAGAGCACCGGCCCCTCGAAGCGGCGATCATCCTCTGGCCAGCCCATGATGTCGGCGTAGTTTTGCTCAAGCGCCGGCACATTGAAGCGCCAACCCCAGCCATGCTCGCCTCTGGCGAAGGATTTGAGCAGGAACTGGCGTACCCCGGCGATCTCGATATGTTCGGCCAACATGGCTTCCGCTTCGCTGCGGCTTTGCGGCGGCGTGTGCAGTGTGGCGTTGAGTCCGGCGAACACATTCTGGTGGCGGGAGTGGGGATAGGCGACCGGTGCCATATCGGCGACGACTAGACGGCTTACACGTGCTGGCGCCAGCTTGGCGACCTGCATCGCCACTTTGCCCCCCATCGAGTGGCCAATCAGGGTGGCGTCGGCAATATTCAGCCGATCCATCAGGGTCAGAATATCGGCCGCCTGCGCCGGATAGCTCATCTCGCTGCCATGAAAGGAGGCGCCGTGGTTACGCAGATCGACGCTGATAACCCGGTATTGCTCGCAGAGAGCACGGGCCAGCAGGCCGAGGTTATCGAGGCTGCCAAACAGGCCGTGGATCAGAATGACCGCCGGGCCCTGACCCTGCTCCTTGAAGTTCAATATGCTGTTTTGTTGCAAAATGACACCTTGTCGGTCGTGGGTGCGTATCGCTGTTTTATTTAACGCACTGGAAAGAAAAGGATTTCGTCCAACGGATAGGAAATTCATGTGGTTTTTTTTCTAAAAAATCCCGTCCGGATCGGCTATCAGTGCGGCTGATCACACACTTGGCCCGCTATTATGCCGTATTCTCGATGAGATTCATGTACATCTGCCAGCCCCTTGCTTGGGCTGTCGGGTTTGCCTATGTATAATCGCCGCATCCGAATTTCGACGAGTCCAGCGCATCCCTATGAAAACCATCGAGCTTGATGACGATCTCTACTTCTATATCGCCAGCCAGACCCGGCACATTGGTGAGAGTGCCTCCGATATCCTGCGCCGTCTGCTGGAACAGCCTGCTCACGAACGTGTGCCGGTTGCCGAGCCCGTTGCCGTCGTGCAGCCCAGTGCGGTAGCCACCCGGCAAGGGCTGCAAGCCCTGCTCGATTCCGGTGAGCTGCAAAAAGAAGAGAAGTCCATCAACCGCTTCATGCAGGTGCTCAGTACCCTCTACCGGGACGATCCGGTCGGGTTTACCCAGGCCACCGAAATCAAGGGACGCAAGCGCGTCTATTTCTCACGGGATCCCGAGGCTCTGCGTGCCAGTGGTAGCACCACCAAGCCCAAGCCGGTACCGGACACCCCGTTCTGGGTGATCACCAACACCAACACCAGCCGCAAGCAGAATATGGTGGCCCAGCTGATGGCCAGCATGGGCTATGGCGAAGAGGTGATCGCGCAGGTGTGTGGCGCCATTTAACGGTTTATCAAGACTCAGGCCTTGCCCGGCAAGGCCGCCATTACGCAAGGAAAACGCCATGGCTCAGCATTCCCACGCCGGTCAGCCGGCTCGTTTAAGCGACCTGACCAACATCCCCCGTCTGGTCAGTGCCTACTACCTCAACAAGCCGGACATGAGCCGCCCCGAGCAGCGGGTTGCCTTCGGTACCTCCGGCCACCGTGGCAGTGCCTTGCACAACGCCTTTACCGAATCCCATATTCTGGCGGTGACCCAAGCGCTGGTGGAATATCGCCGGCAGGCCGGTATCACTGGCCCGCTGTTTGTCGGCATGGATACCCATGCCCTGTCCGAATCCGCCTTTGCCAGCGCAGTCGAAGTGCTGGCGGCCAACGGCGTTGAAACTCGCATTCAAGCCGGTATGGGCTTTACCCCGACCCCGGTCATCTCTCACGCCATCCTGCGCCACAATGCAGGCAAACCGGCTGCGCGCGCTGACGGGGTGGTGATCACCCCGTCCCACAACCCGCCGGAAGATGGTGGCTTCAAGTACAACCCGCCTCACGGTGGCCCCGCCGAAGGAGAGATCACCAAGTGGGTGGAGGACCGTGCCAACGCCATTCTGGAAGCGGGTCTGGCCGGTGTGAAACGGATGCCGTTCGCCGAAGCGCTCAAGAGCCCGTTCGTGGTCGAGCACGACTATGTAACCCCTTATGTGGATGATCTGAAGAACGTGCTGGACATGGATGCCATCAAGAACGCTGGCATCAAGATCGGTGTCGATCCGCTGGGTGGCTCCGGCGTCGCCTATTGGGACGTTATCGCCAAGACCTATGGCCTGAATATCGAGGTGGTGAACTACAAGGTCGACCCGACCTTCTCCTTCATGACCCTGGATAAAGACGGCAAGATCCGGATGGACTGCTCCAGCCCGTTCGCCATGGCGAGCCTGATTGCCCTCAAAGACAAGTTCGACATCGCCCTTGGCAATGACCCTGACTATGACCGTCACGGCATCGTTACCAAGTCCGGCCTGATGAACCCGAACCACTATCTGGCGGTGGCAATCCAGTATCTGTTTACCCATCGCACCGGCTGGGCTGCCGATGCGGCTGTCGGCAAGACGCTGGTCTCCTCTTCGATGATCGACCGGGTTGCCGGCGAGATTGGCCGCACCCTGAAAGAGGTGCCGGTCGGCTTCAAGTGGTTCGTGGATGGCCTCTATAGCGGCGAGTTCGGCTTTGGCGGCGAAGAGAGCGCGGGCGCCTCCTTCCTGCGCAAAGACGGCACCGTCTGGACCACCGACAAGGATGGCTTCATTCTGGCGCTGCTGGCGGCCGAAATTCTGGCGGTTACCGGCAAGGATCCGCAGGCCCACTACGACGCACTGGAAACCAAGTTTGGCCGCTCCAGCTATCGCCGTATCGACGCCCCGGCCAACAGCGCCCAGAAAGCGGTGCTCTCCAAGCTGGATCCGGCACTGGTCGAAGCCTCTACCCTGGCCGGTGAGCCCATTATCGCCAAGCTGACCAAGGCGCCGGGCAACGATGCAGCCATCGGTGGCCTGAAGGTGGTGACCGAGAACGGCTGGTTCGCGGCGCGCCCCTCCGGCACCGAGTCCATCTACAAGATCTACATGGAGAGCTTCAAGGGCGAGGCGCACCTGGATCTGATCCAGCAAGAAGCCCAGCAGATCGTCTCTGCGGCGCTGGCCAAGGCAGGCGTCTAAATCAGGTAGTCATCCTTGAGCCCCTGATGGGGTTGAACGTTGGATATAAAAAAGGAGCCATAATGGCTCCTTTTTAATTGTCTGTTTTATACCAGCGAGTTGTCAGCGTGCCGCCTTCACCGCCAGACCCAGCTGCCACACCGCCATGGCGTAGTGGGTGCTGTGGTTGTAGCGGGTGATGGTGTAGAAGTTGGGCAGGCCGTACCAGTATTGGTAGCCGGTGCCCACATCGAGGCGCAGCAGGCTCGACTCGCTGTGATTGCCCAAGCTGCTGGTGGGGGTGAGCCCTGCGCGGCGCAGAGTGGCGACCGGGTAGCGGGTCTGGAAGCCATGCTCGTAGCCGGGCAGTTGGCCCTGACCGCGCACCGCCACCGGCTGCCCTTTCTCCCAGCCGTGGGCCTTGAAGTAGTTGGCAACGCTGCCGATGGCATCCACCGGATCCCACAAATTGGTGTGGCCGTTGCCGTCAAAGTCCACCGCATAGCGCTGGAAGCTGGAGGGCATGAACTGGCCATAGCCCATGGCCCCGGCGTAGGAGCCCTTGGGTTCTGCAGGATCCATCCCTTCATCGCGGGTCATCACCAGGAAGGCTTCCAGCTCGCTGGTGAAGAACTCGGCGCGGCGCGGATAATCAAACGCCAGGGTGGCCAGCGCATCCAGAATGCGGGTCTTGCCCATCACCCGGCCCCAGCGGGTCTCCACCCCGATAATGCCGACGATGATCTCCGGCGGTACCCCGTAGATCTGCTCCGCCCGGTTCAGCTCGCTTGCGTATTCACGCCAGAAGTTGACGCCGTTTTGCACGTTATCCGGGGTGATGAACTTGGCGCGATAGCGGTTCCAGGCGCCGGTCGGGCCGGTGGGCTTGGCGGTGGTCGGCGCCTGGGCATCCATCAGGCGGATGATCCAGTCGTAGCGCTCTGCCTGTGCCAGCAGCTGATGCAACTGGGCGTTGTCGAAGCCATGCTGCTCGACCATCTTCTGGACGAATCTGTCCACATTGGGGCGATTGGCGAAATCCCCCTTGCTAACCCCTTGTGTGTAAACGGGTTTGCTCGATGGCGCCTGATTGATAAAGGCACTGTTGGGTTGAGGCTTGACCACGGGCTTGGGGGCCGGGGCGCTGCTGCAGCCACCGAGCAGGGGGAATAACGACAGAGTGAGAAGAGAGGCAAGGCGACGCATAGGGTTCTCAAAGAGACTGACAAAAGTGTCGTCATGGTAAAACATTGTCATCCCCGTGCAAGTGTTCCGTGCGCCTCGTTGGCCACCAATTCATCGTGCGATAGATTAGCCCTTAGGTGAGGGCTGCACTGTTTAGCGCGGTGGGTGACGCAGGGTGTGGTAACCGCTCCAGAGCCGGGTCAGGGTGGTGATGGCGCAGAGCAGCGCAAAGCCGTAGGCGAGCGGGGCGAAGGCGGCGGGCCACAGACACATCAGCACAAAGAGAGCTATGGTCTCGCTCCCCTCGGTGAGGCCGCCCAGATAGTAGAGGGACTTGTGGTGGTAGACCGGATTGTCGATCCCCCGCTTGCCCGCCATGATGGCAAACGCCAGAAAGCTCGACCCTGTGCCCATAAAGGCAAACAGCAGGGTGGCGGCGGGCAGTGCATTGGCGGGGGCGGCGAGGGCAAAGCCTAGTACCACGGCGGCGTAGAAAATAAAGTCGAGCGTGATGTCGAGAAAGCCGCCGCAGTCGGTGATGCCGGTTTCCCGCGCCACTGCGCCATCGAGCCCGTCCAGCAAGCGGTTGAGCAGGATCGCCGCGAGCGCCCATTGATAGCAACCAAAGGCCAGCAGCGGCAGCGCCAGCATGCCAATAGCAAAGCCGGTGAGGCTCACCTGATTGGCGCTGATCCCGGCGCGGCAGAGCGGCTTGGCAAGCTGGCTGAGGGGGCTGCGGATCACGGGGATCAGGTGGCGGTCAAACAAGGTGAACTCCTCGGTCAAAAACAGGATTCGGTGAGGTGAAGTATGGTGCCCGGCGCGTCGTCTTCGTCGTGGGTTACCAGAATGGCGGGAATGGCCAGCGCTTTGATCTGCGCGAACACCAGCTGGCGAAAGGCGGCCCGCAGCGGCTTGTCGAGGCGGGAGAAGGGCTCGTCCAGCAGCAGGGCGTCGGGTTCCGCTAACAGCGCCCGCAGCAGGCTGACCCGCGCCCGCTGACCCCCCGATAGCAGTTGCGGCAGCTTGTCAGCCTGATCCGCCAGCGCGATCCGTGCCAATGCGGCCAGTGCCTTTTCCCGCCGCGCGCGTTTTCCCTTGATGGTCGCCGGCATGCCGAACATCAGGTTCTCCGCCACCGTCAGATGGTCAAACAGCAAGTCATTCTGAAACAGCATGCCGATGCGCCGCGCTTGCGCAGGCAAGGTGTTGAGTGGCCGCTCGCCGAGCCTTACCTCCCCCTCCAGCCGGATTGGGCCGCTCCCCGTCAGCGCGCTCGGCAGTACCCCGGCGAGCCCCGCCAGCAGGGAGCTTTTACCACAGCCGCTGGGCCCCATCAGGGTCAACACCTCGCCGGGTGCCACCTGCAGGGCGGGCAGCGAGAGCAACAGGCTTTCCTCCAGATAGAGCCGAAGAGGCGTGGTGCTCAGCACATGGCTATTTCCATCATGAGAGTTCATCGTGAGCCGCCCCCCTTGAGCGCCGGATTGATCCGCGCCGGCAGCCAGAGCGCCAGCAGATAGATAACGAGCGGCAGCAGCAGTTGCAGCAGGCCGTAGAGCCCCGCCAGCCGCCGGTTGAGGCCACTGCCGATGGCCACCGCTTCGGTGGTGATGGTGACCACTCTGCCTGCGCCAAACAGCAGGGTCGGCAGATACTGGGCCAGGCTTACCGCCGCCCCGACACCGAAGGCAAATAGCAGAGGGCGGGCCAGTAGCGGTGCTTTGACCTGCCACCAGGCTCGCCACGGTGTTGCTCCCAGCAGCAGGGCGCTTTGGGTGATCCGCAGATCGAACTGACGATAGGGGCCGTGCAGGCACAAATAGACATAGGGAAAGACAAACAGCAGCTGGCTCCAGAGCACCCAGCTCCAGCCAATGGCGCTGCTTATCGAGTCATGTGCAAGCCAGTCCAGCCCGAGCCGGATGCCAAACAGCAGGCTGGCCTGCGGCAGCAACAGCGGCAGGCAGACAAGCCAAAGTGGCCAGCGGCGGCGCCCGGCTTGCACCTCCAGACTACACACCGCCATCACCAGCGCCAGCAAGCCACTCGCCAGTGCCAACAGCGCACTGGTTGCCAGCAGCGGCAGCAGGGTTGGCAGCAGATCCAGCCAGTAGTGACCGCTCCACTGACTGGGCAAGAGGGCGGGAAAGGGCCAGCGGCGCGCCAGCGACCAGAGCAGCAGGGCCGCCAGCACCGCCAGATTGAGGGTGATCAGGGTGAATGAAAAGCATGCTGCGAGCCGGTTGGCAAAGGAGTGAGGCATCGCCCGTTTGCCATCGAGCCAGCAGCCTTTGCCCACTTCTTGATGAAACCACTCCAGTAATCTGAGCAGGGCGATCAGCAGCGCCGTGATGGCGAGCAGCAGCAGGGCGCCGCTGGCGGTGGCACCGCGCCAGAGCAGATCCGGGTCCTGATACCAGAGCCACAACCGCACCGCCAGCGGGGCGGGGGCATCGGGCCCGAGCAGCTGGGCGAGATCCACCACCGCCACACCATAGGCTGCCACCGCATAGATGGGCAGGTGCAGGGCGGGCCAGAGCGCTGGCAGCAGCAGGCGCCACCAGATCTGGGGGGGGCTGAAGCCGAGGCTCGCCCCCAGCCACTGCTGGCGCGCCAGCGGGATGGGTTGCTGCGCGGCCATCGCCATCAGCAGCAGAAAGGGGGTCTCTTTGAACACGAGCAGTGTAATCAGCCCGAGTCCTAGAGGGTCGCGAATAGTCTGCCAATCGGGGGGCAGTTCAAATCCGGTAAGGGCTGGCGAGACGAGCCGCAGCAGCCAGCCGGAGGGGGCGAGCAGAAAGGTAAAACCGATGCCAAAGGCGACGTGGGGCATGGCCAGCATCGGCGAGAGCAGGCGGCGGAGCAGGCCGAAAGCCCGGCTGTCGCTGTGGGCCAGCAGCAGGGCGGTCAACAGCAGGCTACCGAGGGTCGAGGCGGCGCCAATCCACAGGCTCAGCGCAGCGGAGTGCCACAGGCCAGGCTGGGCCAACAGCAAGGCAAGATGAGAGGCGGTCATCCCCTCCGCCAGCAGTTGCCATAGCCCCGCCAGCAGGGGAATGACGAAGATCACCAGATAAACAACGCCCATACCCATCCCGCGGTGGCGGATCAGCAACCTGCGCCATGGTCGGGAGCGGGCAAGCGGGTGACCAGCGGCACTCATCAGTGGCCGTAACGCCCGGCCCAGGCCGCTTCCAGTTTGAGCTGCCAGCTGGGATGGGGCTCTGACACTGATTTGAAGCGCAATGCCGGTTGCCCCTTTGTGGAGTCAGGCTGGGCATCGGCCCGCAGCACGCTGGGATCACCCCAGAATGCCGGATTGGCCTTGCGCGCCTGCGCTGCCGGGCTCAGCAGGAAGTTGGCCACCACCTTGGCCCCGGCGCGGGCACTGGCGTTGAAGGGGATAGCGAGAAAATGGCTGTTGGTGAGCGCCCCTTTCTCCATGGCAACCGCCTCCACACTGGGGGGCAGGGCGCCAATCTGGGCGGCGCTTTGCGCCTCCTGCGGGTTGAAGCTGATGGCCATGGCCAGTTCGCCATCATCGAGCAGTTGGCGGGTTTCGGCGGCGCTGGTGGGGAACAGCTTGCCCTTGCGCCAGAGTGCCGGATGCAGCTCATCGAGCCAGGCCCAGAGCGGGGCGGTGAGCTTGGTAAAGTCGCTCTCGGTCGCTTCCCGATAGAGGGGGGCGGGGTTTGGCGTCAACTCCAGCAAGATCTGCTTGAGAAAGCTGGAGCCATGGAACTGGGGCGGCTTGGGATAGGTGAAACGGCCGGGATGGGCCTTGGCCCACGCAAGCAGGGCTGCAGCCGAGGTGGGCGGGCTGGCGACCTCTTCGGTGTCGACCATCAGATTGAGCTGGCCGATGCCCCAGGGGGCTTCCAGCCCTTCCACCGGCAGGGTGAAGTCCTCACTCACCGGCAGGCTGCTGTCTACCAGCGCCATGTTGGGCAGCTCAGTGGTAAAGGGCGCGCCAAGCAGCCCCTGCTCCTTGAGCGCCTTGAAGTTCTCACCGTTGACCCACAGCAGATCGATGGGGCCGCCAGCTTGCTTACCCGCCTGCTTGTTGGCCAGCAGCTGGCTGACGCTCTGGGCGATGTCATCTACCTTCACCTGCACCAGCTTGACCTGATAGTCGCGCGCCAGCTCCTGCCCGGCCCACACCAGATAGGCGTTGATCTCCGGGCTGCCGCCCCAGGCGTTGAAGTAGACGGTCTGCCCTTTCGCCTCCTCAAGGGTCTGTTGCCAGCCGTCGTCTGGATTGGCCGCCAACAGCGGGCCACTGGCCAGCAGTGGCAGGGCGCACAGCAGGGCGTTGAGCCGCTGTTTAAGCCGAGAGTTCTGGCGTGATCTGAGGTGTGAGCCGAGCAGTGAGAATGGCTTGAGCATAAACGTTTCCCTGATTGTCAGGCGCCACGGCGCCAGCGGTGATAACGGGCCAGCAACGCCAGCACCCGGGTGGGCTGGTGGGCCCGTTTCCATTCACCTGCCACGTATTTGTTTCCCTCCATCAGGGTGGGATAGGCGTGAATGGTGCCGAGGATCTTGCCAAGGCCGAGGCGGTGACGCATGGCGAGCACGAACTCGGCAATCCGCTCACCGGCGTGAGTGCCCACTATGGTGGCGCCAAGGATAGTATCCTTGCCCGGCACGGTCAGCACCTCGACAAAACCGTGGCGCTCACCATCGGCAATGGCGCGATCCAGCTCGGCCAGCTCGAAGCGGGTCGCCTCGAAGGGAATCCCCTGCGCCTCTGCCTCCTTGCGATTGAGGCCGACCCGGGCAATCTCCGGAGTGGTGTAGGTGGCCGCCGGAATGACCCGATAGTCGGCCCGAAAGCGCTTGAACTGGCCAAATAGGGCATTGACCGCCGCATACCAGGCCTGATGGGCGGCGAAGTGGGTGAACTGGTAAGGGCCCGCTACGTCTCCCACTGCCAGTATGCTGGGGAAGTTGGTGGCAAGAAAGCCATCGACCGCTATGGTGCCGCGGGGGGCAAACTCGACTCCCAACGCTTCGAGCCCGAAGCCGCTCACATTGGCGACCCGACCCAGTGCCAGCAGCAGTTGATCCCCTTCAATCACCTGCGTCTCATCGCCCCGGCGCAGTTGCAGCCGGATGGGCAGATCCCCCTCGGCTGCGGGCAGGTAGTCGGCTCGCTCGGCGCGCCAGCCGGTGAGTAGCCGCACGCCATCGCGGCTCATCTGCCCGGCCAGCGCGTCGGCCACTTCCCTATCTTCGCGGGGCAGCAGCTGCTCCGAGAGCTCCACCAAGGTCACGGGAATGCCGAGCTGGGCGAAGCTTTGGGCCAGCTCGCAGCCGATGGGGCCGCCGCCCAGCACCAGCAGGCGGCGCGGCGGGGTGCGCAGTTGCCAGAGGCTATCCGAGGTGAGGTAAGGCACCTGATCCAGCCCCGGCAGCTTGGGCACCAGCGGCCGGGCGCCGGTGGCAATAACGATATGGCGGCTGGCAAGGCGCTGGCCATTCACTTCCACCTCCCAGGGGGAGACCAGCCGCGCCTCCCCTTCGATGCACTCCACCCCAAGCCCCTGATAGCGCTTGATGGAATCGTGGGGCTCGACCGCCTTGATAACCTCAGCCACCCGCTCCATCACAGCGGCAAAATCGGCGCGGGAGTGGCTTGGGCTAAAGCCCAGCTCGTCGGCCTTGCGCTGCTCTGCGGCAAAGCGGGCGCAGCGGATCAATGCCTTGGAGGGGACGCAGCCGCTGTTGAGGCAATCGCCCCCCATCTTGTGTTTCTCGATGAGCGCCACCTTGGCCTTCACCGCTGCGGCGATATAGCTGGTGACCAGTCCACCGGCCCCGGCACCTATCACCAGCAGGTTGTAGTCATAGCGAGCGGGTTTGCGGTAGGTGGCGAGCAGGCGCCGCTGGGCGAGGTGTGCGGTCAATTTCTTGACCAGCCAGGGCATCAGCCCCAGCAGGGTCAGCGCCATCATCAGGCCGGGAGAGAGGATATTGCCGGTGCTGGTTAACTGGCCAAGCTCGCTGCCCGCCAGCACATAGACGAAGGTGCCGGGCAGCATGCCAAGCTGGCTCACCCAGTAGTAGGTGCTGACTCTGATGGGGGTGAGCCCCATCAGCAGATTGACCAGAAAGAAGGGGAATACGGGGATGAGGCGCAGGCTGAGCAGATAGAAGGCACCCTCCTTCGCCATGCCGGAGTGAAAGGTGGTCAGCTTGTCACCAAAGCGGGCCGTGACCCAGTCGCGCAGCAGAAAGCGGGCGCTGAGAAAGGCCAGGGTCGCGCCGATGGAGCTGGCAAAGGAGACCAGCAGCAGCCCCCAGGCGACGCCGAACACCGCGCTGCCACCCAGGGTGAGCAGGCTGGCACCGGGCAGGGAGAGGGCTGTGCTCAGCACATAGATAAGCACGAACAGCAGGCTGGCCGAGACAAAGTGGCTGTCGACCCATTGCGCCAGTGCCGCCTGCTGGGCCTGCAAGGCGCCCAGAGTGAGGTAACGGCCAAGATCGAGGGTAAAAAAGGTGCCGATGAGGCCCCCCATCACCAGCGCAAGCAGCAGGCGGGTCCGGTTCATCAGGCGTCCTTGCTGTCTGGCTGGGCGGGGCGTTCCGGTTGCACCGGTAGTTGGCAGAAGCCCTGCGGCGCGATATCGAGGGCGGCGTTGAACTTGGCCGACATGTTCTGGAAGGCGATAAGGCCGGTCAGCTCAACCATGGCGTCGTCGTCGAACCAGGGCTTGAGGCGGGCCGCCTGTTCATCGCTAACCCCATCCAGCCCGGTCATCGCTTCGGTGTAGTCGAGCACTGCTTTCTCCCGTTCATCGAACAGCGGGCTTTCGCGCCAGTTGGCCAGCGCCTCCACCTTCTCGCTGGAGCCGGCTCTCTTTACCAGGGTCATGGCATTGATGTCGACGCAAAAACGACACCAGTTGAGCTGGGAGACCCGCACCGTCACCAGCGAGCGCAGCACGGGGTCGATGGGGGATCGCTTGCGGTTGATGACCCCGTAGAGGGTAGCGACGGCGGCAAACAGGCGCGGCGAGCGGCCCCAGCATTTGCCCGGAATAAGCACCTGACCATAGTTGCGCTTTTGCAGCCAGAAAAAGGGGCGGATAAACCAGGCATATTCCCGGTCGGGTTTGACCTCAACGCGCATCAGTTACCTTCTTGTTGTTTCACACTTACCCAAAAGCACCGTAAAGCCCCGTCATTCATGGCGGGGATATAAGGTGTGAATGGCGTAGCCGTTCCATGGTTA